>CADCWJ010000415.1 GCA_902806365.1 uncultured Thermomicrobiales bacterium | reverse complement strand
GCCGACCAGCCGGGCCGCCAGTTCAACCCGCTGTTTGTCTACGGCGGGGTCGGACTGGGCAAGACCCACCTGCTGCACGCGATCGGGCACAAGGCGCTCCAGATCAATCCGGACCTGACGATCATGTATGTCACGTCAGAGACCTTCACCAACGATGTGATCAAGGCGATCCGCTCGCAGCGTATGGAAGAGTTCCGGGCGCGGTACCGGCTCATCGATATCCTCATGATCGACGATATCCAGTTCATCGCCGGGAAGGAGAGCACCCAGGAGGAGTTCTTCCATACGTTCAACGCGCTCTATCAGAACGGCAAGCACGTGATCATCACGAGCGACAAGCCGCCGCGCGCGATCTCCGCGCTCGAGGACCGGATGCGCTCCCGCTTCGAGGGTGGTCTGATCGCTGATGTCCAGGCCCCCGATTACGAGATGCGGACGGCGATCCTGAGACAAAAGGGGGAGGAGTTCGGGATCCACCTCCCGGACGATGTGATCGAGTACGTGGCGAACAAGGATCAAACCAATACGCGCGAACTCGAAGGCGCGCTCAACAAGATCCTGATGATGGCGCAGCTCTACAAGCGGCCGCTCAATCTCCAGCTTGCGATGGAAGCACTGACCGATTCGTCGATCGCCCGCCGCAGGGCAAGCACGACGAGCATGGATGTGATCGACGCCGTGACGCGCTACTACAAGGTCAGCGAAAAGGACCTTATCGGACGTCAGCGCAACCGGGACATTGTCGCGCCCCGGCAGGTGGCGATGTACCTGATCCGGCAGGAAACCGACGGATCCCTGGTCGACATCGGACGCGCGTTGGGGGGCCGCGATCACACGACCGTTCTCCATGGCATCGAAAAGATCGAGCGCTCGCTGGAGTCCGATGTTCAGTTGCGCTCGCAAATCACGGCAATCCGCGAATCCCTGCTGACCCCCTCGTCCCGGTAGGGCGGGGTGGCAGGGCCGCCCACTGCGCCTTGATGCCGCTGAATCCCGTTACCGTGGAGAGGCGGCGGCCTAATGACATGTCGGTACGCCCGCCCGATCTGGTCAAAACGGCTCCGGTTGCTATGATGGACGCCTTGCGCGGCGGTTTCGCGTCGAGGAGGTCAACCGGTGCAACGTGTCGCATTCCGGCTCCGGGTCAAACCCGAGCGGCTCGATGAATACATTGCCCTTCATGCGGCCGTGTGGCCCGAACTTCTCAGCGACCTGACCGCCGCCGGGTACCGGAACTACTCCATCTTCGCCGACGGTCCGGACCTGTTCGGCTACCTGGAATGCGACGACTGGGATGCGGCGGGAGCGGCAATGAGCTCCAGCGACGCCAACCGTCGCTGGCAAGTGTGGATGAGCGAGTTCCTGGAAACACCGGTCGATCCGGCTGCCGGGCAACCGCTCAACCTGCTGCGACAGGTCTTCTTTCTGGAATGACGAACACGCCCGTTGGCCGCCGGCGAGAGAACGACCGCACGAGGAGGAATACCCATGACCGCACTCGACCTGCAAACCGCCAGTCCGACCGCACCGGCCACAGCCGCCCCGTACCGGGTGTCGGTCGAGCAATACATCACCTTCCGGAAGCAGGGCTTCCTGGTCGTCCGGGGGCTCGTGTCGCCCGCCGAGATCGCCGAGCTGCGCACGCACATCGAAGATCTGACCCAGGGCCGATTGCCGGAGCAATCAGGACACCTGCTGGCCAATGGCGATCATTCGAGCGGGGTCGCGACCCAGGAGCTGGCCGCGCCGCCCGCGCATCTCTCGCCCGAGGAGAAGGCTGATTTCTTCCTGCGCATCCACATGCTGCACCGCCACCTGGAACTCCACGAGCGCTACCTGCTGCATCCCCGGGTGCTCGATGTGCTCCAGGCGCTGATCGGGCCGGACATCCTTGCGCTCCAGACGATGTTGTTCGTGAAGGGCCCAGGCAAACCCGGGCAGGGCTGGCACCAGGATTCCTATTACATCCCCACGCACCCCGATTCGCTCTGCGGCGCCTGGATCGCGATCGACGATTGCGACGAGCGAAACGGAGCGATCTGGTACGCCAGCGGCAGCCAGCACGAACCGGTCTACCCGCCTACCTCTGGTTACGGGTTTGGTGATCGCAATCTCGAAGGGATCTCCGGTGTCAGCGGGGTCAGCAACCCGAATGACGACGAGAACGACCTCTCGCCCATCGCCGACCGCTACCCCCATCTGCTCGCCTCAGCCACGGCCGGCGACGTTGTCTTTTTCGGCGGGCATGTCCTGCATCGGAGCAAGACGAACTGGACGACGGATCGGTTCCGGCGCTCGTTCGTCGGGCACTATTGCAACGCCCGCTCGTTCACGCAATGGAACGATGGCGACGGCTCGGATCTCGATCCGGAGACGATGATGGCCAACCAGCGCCATATCCTCGCCCGGGGCGACACCCACCTGCCGTTCGGGGCGCCCCGGTTCGGCACGCCATGCGCGGCCCTGCTGCCGGCGGAGGAGCGCCGCCGCGAAAGCGAGTTCGCGGCCATGATGATGGGCGACATGGAGAGCGGGATGATGGGGGCGATGGACGCCGATCCGACGATGGTGGACGACGATTGACCGCGGCTCGATGCGCGCCGCTCGCAGGTTCCGCCACGGGCGGTCCGCTATAAAAGGAGTCTCCGTGCCCCGCCTTGGCGTCATCACCGATGAGATCACCGACGATTTCGACCATGCCCTCGCCGTTTGCGCCGCGCTGGAAATACGCGAGATCGAGCTCCGCAGTCTGTGGGGCAAGAGCATCGTCGATCATGACGAAACGACCGTCGGACGGATCGCCGACGCGATCGACAAGGGGGGCTTTTCGGTCGTCGCGATCGCCTCACCGTTCCTGAAATGCGCGATCAATGACGACCCGGCATCGACCGGGAACACGCACTCCGCCAAGGAAACCAGCCGGGACGAGCAATGGGATGTGCTCGATCGGTCGCTGACGGTGGCGCAGCGCCTGAACGCGCCGATCGTACGCACGTTCAGCTTTTGGCGAGTCGAAAACCCGGAGTCCGTCCGGGACGAGATCGTCGAGGTGCTGACGGAGGCGACGGCGCGGGTGAACGCCGCCGGCAAGCTGCTGGGGCTCGAGAACGAGCATGCCTGCAACATCGCGACCGGAGCCGAGTCCGCCTGGGTGCTCGACCGCATTCCCGATCGCACCCTCGGGCTGATCTGGGACCCGGGGAACGAGGCCGCGCTGGGCTCGGAGCCATTTCCGGATGGCTACAACGCCGTCCGCGACCGCATTCATCACGTGCACCTCAAGGACGCGGCATCCTACATGCACAACGCGGCATTCACGACGATCGGCGAAGGGGTCATCCCCTATGAGGATCAGTTCCGGGCGCTCGTGGCAGACGGCTACGACGGCGTGTTGTCTATCGAAACGCATTTCAAGATCGAGGGCGACGGCGAGGCAGCGACCCGCACCTGCGTCGCCGGAGTGCGGCGGCTTGCCGAACAGGCGGGGCTCGCGCTCGACACAAGGGCCTGAACCGGCTACGACACCCGTGTCACGGGAAGCCGGCGAGAGGCAGTGACATGTCGTCGATCAGGCGGAACTGGGTCGCGTATGCAGGATGGGAGTATCAGGAATCATGAGCGACGCGCCAACGGATTCGCGAAGCGATCAGGTCGATCAGGTTCACGCCGAGGCGGTCAGGATCGCGGAGGAGTCCGATCGCGGATCGGTCCTGGCCTTTATCGAGATTCCGCGGGGGTCGCGGAACAAGTATGAGTACGACGAAGAGCGAGGCGTGTTCCAGCTCGATCGCGTGCTCTACTCATCCGTCCACTACCCGACGGATTACGGCTTCATCCCGGACACGCTGGCGGAGGACGGAGACCACCTGGACATTCTGGTTCTGGTGCAGGAGCCGACGTTCTCCGGATGCATGATCGAGGCACGACCACTCGGCGGCCTCGATATGGCCGACGAGAAAGGCCCCGACTTCAAGGTGCTGGCGGTTCCCGTCGGCGATCCCCGCTTCAGCCACTACCACTCGCTCGAAGAAGTGGGCGACCACTGGCTGAAGGAGATCGAAACGTTCTTTGCGACGTACAAGTTGCTGGAGCCAAAGCAGACCGAGGTCCTCGGCTGGCACGAGGAATCGAAGGCGCGAGAGATGATCGCGCAATGCCGGGACCGGTATCGGCAACGGCAGCCCCACGTCATCGAGACTGGATCGATGACCTGATGGTCCCTGCCAGTGAGCTTGACGCCTCGGCTATACTTTCTTTTGTATAGTATTGACGGGGCACCACTTGGGGTGCGCTCGACAGCACAGGACATGCAGACATGGCAAGTACTTCGGATCGATTGAGCGGGTTCCGGCAACGCAAGGATGCGTTCTTCAAGGAGCATCACCAGTCCCCCTTGACGCCGGAGCAGCGAGAGGCATTCAACGGCCTTGCCCACTTTCCGGAGAACGCCGAACTCCGCCTCACGCTGGAGCTCGACACCAGCGGCGAGGGCGTTGGCGAGGAAGTGACGATCGGCACCGTCAGTGGCGAGGCCAAGCAGTACACGCGAGCGGGCCGTGTCTCGTTCGATGTGCAGGAAGTTCCAGTCACGCTGACGGTGTTCCGGGAACGCACGCGGGGTAACCTGTTCGTGCCGTTCCGGGATGCGACCGCTGGCAATGAGACCTATGGCGTCGGGCGCTATCTGGAGCCGAAGATGCTGCCGGACGGTCGGATCAGCCTCGACTTCAATCTGGCCTACAACCCCTATTGCGCCTACAACCACGGCTGGTCGTGCCCGATCCCGCCGTTCGAGAACATCCTGAGGGTGCCGATCCGGGCCGGGGAGATGCTTCCCGATCTACCGGCGCATGACGACGCGGGGCACTAACCGCTAACCCGGATCCCCCGCCACGTAACGAAACGCCGCCGGACCTGCGTCCGGCGGCGTTTCCTGTTCCTGAAACAATCGGCCGTGGGTCACGCCAGCGAACGCGTCCGCTCGTCGACAGAGGCTATTCGGCGCGCGACAGAACGAACTGCTGCGCGAGCCAGGCGGAGAAGTCCAACGTCACCCGGTTGATCAGCCCGGCCTCGATCTCGCCGGACACCGCGACGCG
>CADCWJ010000414.1 GCA_902806365.1 uncultured Thermomicrobiales bacterium | reverse complement strand
CGTGGATGATCTTGGCTCGCTTCTCGCGCTCGGCCTCGGCCTGGCGCGCCATCGCCCGCTGCATCGATTGCGGCAGCTCGACATCCTTGACCTCGACGATGCTGACCTTGACTCCCCACGGCTCCGTCTGGTCGTCGATGATCTTCGCCAATTGCTGGTTGATCGATTCGCGCTCCGAGAGTAGCTCGTCCAGTGCCGATTGACCGAGCACGCTGCGGAGGGTCGTCTGCGCGATCTGCGAGGTTGCGCGGACGAAATCGGCGACGTTGACGACCGAGGCGTTGGGGTCCGTGACCCGGAAGTAGGCGACAGCGTTGACGCGGATCGTCACGTTGTCCTTGGTGATCACTTCCTGGGCCGGGATGTCCATCGTCACCGTCCGCAGGTCGACCTTCTGCATCCGCTCCAGGAACGGGATCAGCAGGATCAGGCCCGGCCCCCGGGCGCCGACGAGGCGGCCGAGCCGGAACACGACGCCCCGCTCATACTCCTGCACGACCTTGACGGCGGAGAAGAGGACGATGATCGCGAAGATGGCCACGCAGGCGATAAGACCGATCGTGAACTCCATCGGAGAATGGCTTCCTTTGCGTGGTGCGGGACGGTCAGTTGTTCCCGTGCCGCCGGGAATCGGTCATTTGTCTATTGTGACAGGTCACCTGTGACTGGTCACCGGGGATCGACCGCTTCCAGCCCGCCCCGAACCGGAATCACGCTCGCTCCCCTGTTCTCCAGGGAGCCCTTGCTCGTGGGCATCTCCTGAACCGTGCTCTCCCGGACCTCCAGCCGCAGGCCGTTGATCGCGGTGACTTCGACCCTCGCGCCGACTGGCAGGCTCGCCTGGCCTGGGGGGAGGGTCGTCGCCGTGGCGGTCCAAAGCTCGCCGTTGAGGAAGACCATCCCGGTCGGATCGAGCGCCTCTCGAACGGTCCCGACCATGCCGATCAGGGCCGGCGCGCCGGTCGCCGGTTTCTTGCGGAGCACCCGCAACGCGGCCGATCCAATCAACGCGGCGACGGCGACGATCACGGCGGTCGAGGCCCAGATGATCGGTCGCGAGACACCTTCGTAGCCCGGGACGTTGGTGTCGATCAGCAGGTAGGAGCCGACGATGAAACAGGTCAGGCCCGCCGCCAGCAGCAGCCCGAAGGAGGTCACGAAGAGGTCGATGAAGAAAAGGGCGAAGCCGATCCCGATCAGGAGCACCCCGGTCCAGTTGACCGGCAGCGTGCCGAGCGCATAGAGGCCGAAGATAAGGCAGATCACGCCGATGATGCCGGGCACGAACCCGCCGGGGTTGCCGAGCTCGAGGAAGATGCCGAGCGCGCCGAACGAAAGCAGCATGTAGGCGATCGTGGGATCGGAGACCAGTTGGAGCACGCGCTCCAGCAGGTTCATCGACGTCTCGCCGGTGACCGCTCCGGCGGTGCGCAGTTTCACGGTCTCGCCACTCGCCATCGTCACCCGCATGCCGTTGACCTCAGCGAGGAGCGCGTCGATATCGGGCGCGAGCAGATTGACGACCCCGAGTTGGAGCGCCTCGTCCGCTGTCACGTTTGCCGCCTCGGTGACCGCCCGCTCGGCCCAGTCCGCGTTGCGCCCGCGCAGGTCGGCGAGGTTGCGGATGCTGGAGACGGCGTCGTTGGTGACCTTGCGGCGCATCGTCTCGTCGATCTCCCCGCCACCGGAGCTTACGGGCGAGGCCGAGCCGATGCTGGTGCCGGGAGCCATCGCCGCCACATGCGCCGCGTAGGTGATGAAGACGCCGGCGGAGGCGGCCCGGGCTCCCTGTGGGGTGACCCAGGCGATCACGGGCACCTCGCTCTCAACGATCGTCCGCGTGATGTCGTCCATTGCGGAGCTGAGGCCACCGGGGGTGTCGATCTCGATCACGATCGCATCCGCCCCGGCGTTGCCGGCTGCGCGGATGCCGCGGTTGACGTACTGCGCCATCGGCGGCGTGATCGTGCCGTCGATCGTGAGCACGCGGACATCAGGGGCGCTGGATTGGGCGGCGGCGGGGGCAATGGCGAGGAGCAGGATGCCGAGCAGCAGGCAGATCATCGCCCACGAACGGGTTGTGCCTCGCGAGCGCGGGAGCAGGTAGGAGAATGTGGGGAACGTCACCATCGGCGTCACTCCTGTTCCCTTTCAGTATAGCGACGTAACATCATATTTCGCTGTCGCACGACCGACCGTTCGTCTACGGCTGACGGGCGATTCGCGATGATGGCCGTCGGTTCGATCGGTGTCGTCGGGACTCGCTGTGTCCCAAGTCCTAGTATCGAGGGCGGCGCGGTCAGTGAAGGAGGAGCGACATGGTCGATGAGCATGATGTGCGGAGCATCGCCCTGTCGCTGCCCGATGTGACCGGGGATGAAAGGTTCAGCTTTCACCTCGGCAAGACGGGGATCGCCTGGCGGTATCTCGAGCGCGTTCACCCGAAAAAGGCACGGGTTCCCCGGAACGACATCTTCGTAATCCGCGTCGCCGACGAGGACGACAAGCAGGCGCTGCTGCAAGGCGAGCCCGAGATCTTCTTCACGACCGATCACTATGATGG
>CADCWJ010000413.1 GCA_902806365.1 uncultured Thermomicrobiales bacterium | reverse complement strand
TTCGGTGGACAGATGAGCGTCGTTCGGCACATATTCCCCGGCCGGGAGCGTTGTTTCAAGGACCGGGTGCCGCCCGCCTTCGATATCGATTCGCCCGGAGCCCGTGAGTTCGGGGCGGACGTATCCGAGATCGACGGCGACATCTCCCAGCGTACTCCAGACGTCGATTTCGGCGACCTTCCGCGCGATCCCGAGGAGCTCGCCGCCACGTTCCGCGACGTGCTTGACCAGACGGTCGAAGGCGTCGGCTTCCAGCGAGCCGAGCGTTTCCTCCGCCGTCAGGACGAGCGTCTCGTATTCCTTGAGCTGGGGCGTGAAGTAGCGCGTCGCATTCGCAAGTGTCTGCTTGGGAATGTAATCGTCCGGGAGCGGGCTTCCGGCATGGCCGTTGGCGAGGCGATCACGCTCGGCGGTCGCCAGGGCCCCGGTCGTGACCTCCAGGTAATACCCGAAGACCCGGTTGTAGCCGACCTTCAGCGAGCGGATTCCGGAGCGGTCGCGCTCGGTTCGCTCGAGATTCGCGATCCACTCGCGCGCTTCCCTTGCCCGCAAACGATGGCTGTCGAGTTCTGACGCGAAACCTGGCCGAAAGACGGCACCCTTGCCGATCGAGGCCGGAGGCTCGTCGATCAACGCGTCGCGGAGATGGGCCGCCAGTTCGGCACACGTCGGGATCGCCTCCAAGCCGGGAAGTTCCTCGACCTGACGTGCCAGCGCCGGTATCGCCTCCAGCGACGAGCGCAGGGCGGCAAGGTCGCGCGGGTTAGCGATCCCGGTGATGGCGCGGTTGGCGAGGCGCTCGATGTCGCCGACCGTCTTCAGGGCATCACGGACGGACGCGCGCGGACCTGTACGAGCGTGGAACCAGGCGACGCGGTCGAGCCGGTCGGTCAGGACGTCGATGTCGAGCAAGGGTTGACCGATCCAGGCCCGGAGCAATCGCGCGCCCATCGGCGTCCGGGTGCGGTCGAGGACGGCAGTCAGGCTATGACGCCGCTCGCCGCGTCCACTTTCGGTCAGCTCGAGATTGCGGCGGGTCTGCGCGTCGAGCGTCATGAATCCCGAGGTGGCATACGTCGTCAGGCGGCTGATCTGATTGAGTCCATGGAACTGGGTGTCCTGGAGATATTGCAGGAGCCCGCCCGCCGCCTGGATCGCCAGTGGCTGCCTCCCGCAGCCGAAACCATCCAGGGACGAGACGGCGAAGTGGCGAGTGAGCACCTCGGTGGCGCGGGCGACCGGCCATCGCCAGGCCTCGGTCCGGCCCGTGCTGGCGCCTTCCGGGAGCCAGGCTGAGCGCGGCAGCGCGGCATCGTCATCGAGCGCGGTAGACATGACGACCTCGGCCGGTTGAAGACGCAGCAGCTCGCGCCCGACGGCCAGCAGGATCTCCCGAGGATTCGATTCGCTCAGCTCGGTTGTCTGGAACTCCCCGGTCGTGATGTCGGCGAAGGCGATCCCCGCCCGGTCCCGGTCGATCGCGACGGCGGCGATGTAATTGTTTTGACGCGCGTCGAGCATCGAATGATCGACGACAGTACCTGGGGTCACGACCCGGGTGACATCCCGGGGCACGAGGGACCGGCCCTTGGTGACCGCGCCCACCTGTTCGCAGATCGCGACCTTGTGTCCGGCGGCGACGAGCCGGGCGATGTATCCGTCGGCGGCGTGGTGCGGGATGCCCGCCATCGGCACGCGCAGGTTCTTGCCCATCTCCCGTCCGGTCAGGACGATATCGAGCAGGCGCGACGCAAGTTCGGCGTCGCCATCGAACGTCTCGTAGAAGTCGCCGAGCCGAAAGAAGAGTACGGTGTCCGGGTAGCGCTCCTTGATCTGCAGATACTGGCGCCGAAGCGGTACGAGCCCGGCGATGTCCACTGCAGCCGGGTCGCTCGTCGATGCAATGTCGGTCGCCAAGATCAACGCTCCATGGTGGTGTACGAGCGGGAGAGACGACGGTGCGGCGGGTGGCACCAGTGTACGGAGACAAGACCGTCCGGGAAAGCGTCTGGTTCCCTGGCCGTTCTCAGGATACGCTGGACCGGCTCGAGCGTGGCACTCGCCGCGGAGAATCGAGCTGGGTGAGGAACCGGTTTGGCAGGCATGAGGGCGCGGAAGAAGAATGAAGAGGAGGCCAGACAATGGCATTGTTTGCGGTCACATTGACGTTTAGCGACGACACGGAACGGCGACTGGAAGTCCGGCCCACGCACCGCGAGTATCTCGCACAACTGCTCGAGCGGGGAAAGCTGCACGAGTCCGGTCCGTTCGTGGACGACAGCGGAGCGCTGATCGTCTACGACGCGGCGGACGTCGCCGAGGTGCAGCAACTGTTGAGCGCCGATCCGTACACGCCCGCAGGAATCATCGCCGGGGCGTCGATCAAGGAATGGAACGTGGTGATGGATCGGCGCGCGCCGGCCTGACCACGAAACAGAGGGCGGCATAACGAAACAGCGGGGGCCACCTGGCCCCCGCTGTCCTGGTTTCGATCATCTCTGCCTAGGCAGAACCCGTTAAAGTTCCTGGTGGTAGGCGAAGAGCCGGTCACCATCGAGACGGCGGAGCTTCTGCAGCGCCTCGTTCTCGATCTGGCGGACGCGCTCACGGCTGATCTGGAGCTGCTCGCCGACCTCGGCCAGCGTGTGCTGGTGCCCGTGGCCCAACCCGAACCGGAGCTGCAGCACGAGCTTCTCGCGAGCGGAGAGGGTGTCGAGCGCGGCGCTGACATCCCGCTTCAGCATCGACTCGCTGGCGGCCTCGTACGGTGTCTCGGAGACATCATCGGCGATCAAATCGCCGAGGCTCGTGTCGTCCTCGTTGCCGATCGGCGTTTCCAGCGAGATCGTGCGCTGCGCGGCCTGGACGATCTGGTGAATCTTCTCCGGGGCAACGGCCATCGCCTCGGCCACTTCCTCCGGAGTCGGCTGCCGGCCAAGCTCCTGCGCAAGCAGGTTCAGCGTCTTCCGGTAGCGGGAGATGGAATCCCCCATGTGCACCGGGAGCCGGATCGTCCGGCTCTGGTCGGCGATCGCTCGGGTGATCGCCTGCCTGATCCACCACGTCGCGTACGTGCTGAACCGGAATCCCTTGCGCCAGTCATACTTCTGGACGGCCCGCATCAGGCCGATGTTGCCTTCCTGGATCAGGTCGAGAAGAGTTAGCCCGCGATTGACATAACGCTTGGCGATCGAAACCACGAGCCGGAGGTTGGCGCGGACGAACTGTTGCACCGCCTGCAGGTCGCTGTTTTCGACCCGCTTGGCCAACTCGATCTCCTGCACGTGGGTCAGGAGGGGAGTCTCGGCGATCTCCCGCAGATACAGGCGGACCGGATCATTGATGAAATTGGGATCAAGACGCTGCAGCACGTCCAGATCTCGTTCGAGATCTGGTTCCGGCTCCAGTTCATCCGCCATCTGGGTCTTGATCTCTTCGGGAACTTCAACCTTATCGTCATTATTGATGTTGTCGCTGACCAACTGGTCGATCTTGGCGACATCGTA
>CADCWJ010000412.1 GCA_902806365.1 uncultured Thermomicrobiales bacterium | reverse complement strand
GGCGACGCCATGGAAGAAGGCACGCTTCTGAAGTGGTTGAAGAGCGCCGGTGAAGAGGTGGCAGAGGGCGATCCGATCGCGGAGATCGAGACCGACAAGGTGACCCTCGAGATCGAAGCACCGGAAGCCGGCTTCCTGACCAACACGCTCGTCGAGGAGGGTGCCGTCGTCCCCATCGGCACCGCGGTCGCTACCATCGGCGCCGAGAGCGAGGTGGGCGCTCCGGCGGAAACAGCCGGCGGCGAGGAAAAGGCGGCTGAGGTCGATGTGGCGGACGTCGCCGATCAGGTCGACAAGGCAGCGGTCGTCGAAGAGGTCGAGCACACGCCGGAGCCGCAGGATGCCGACGAGCCTGCACCGGCGGACGCGCCAGTGAGCGCCGGATCACCGGTGATCGCGGCGTCGGCGGAGGCTGATTCAGCTCCATCGACTGCTGGTGTGGCTTCCGCGACGCAAGCCGCACCGCAAGCTGCACCGCAGGTCTCGGATCGGCAGCCCGGCGAGCGGATCCGGGCCTCCCCGCTCGTGAAGCGGCTTGCCGAGGAGCACGAGATCGATCTCTCCCAGGTAACGGGCACCGGACCCGGCGGGCGGATCGTCAAGAACGATATCAACGACTTCGTGACGGGTGCCAAGCCGGCGCCGAAGGCAGGTGCTCCGGTGGAGCAGGCGCCGCAACCGGCCGCCCCTTCCCCCGCCTCCTCCAACGGCCAGGCGCCTGCGGCAGCACCCGCGGCGGCTTCCACGACGGTTCCTGCACCCGCCGTGACGGCTCCGTCCAAGGGAACCAAGGTCGATCTTGCCCGGATCCGACGGACAACCGGAAAGCGGATGTCGGAATCCAAGCAGTCGATTCCTCACTATTATGTCACTACCATTGTGGACATGACCGCTGCAATGGCGTTCCGGTCTGAGATTAATGCCTCGCTGGCCGCAACCGGTGGCAAGGTCTCGGTCAATGACCTGATCGTAAAGGCGGCGGCGCTGGCGCTGGTCGAGCACCCGGCGGTCAACACTTCGTTCGAGAACGGCGATCTCTACCAGCACGACACGATCGACATCAACATCGCGATCGCGATGGATGGCGGCCTGATCGCGCCGTTCGTGCCGGGCGCCGATCAGAAGAGCCTTGGCTCGATTGCCCGGATCACCAAGGATCTCGGACGGCGGGCCCGCGAAGGCGGTCTCCAACCTGAGGATTACCAGGGTGGGACGTTCACGATCAGCAATCTCGGGATGTTCGATGTGGATGAGTTCATCGCGGTGAT
>CADCWJ010000411.1 GCA_902806365.1 uncultured Thermomicrobiales bacterium | reverse complement strand
GACAAGAAGTACCGGGAGATCTTCGAGCCGCTTCCGCTGCCGGCGACGCATGTTGGTTACAACGACGCCGAAGCGCTCGGCGCGGCGCTGACCGACGAGACGGCGGCGGTCGTGCTGGAACCGCTGCAGGGAGAGGGTGGTATTCATCCGGCGGACGCGGAGTATCTGGAGCGCGTGCGCCGGATCACCCACGAGCGCGGGATCCTGTTGATCGCGGACGAGATTCAGTCCGGATTCCGAACTGGAGCGCCGTTCGTCACCGTTGCCGCTGGGGTAACGCCGGACATCATCGTTACCGCTAAGGCCCTGGCCAACGGGTTCCCGATCGGGCTCACGCTCGTCACGGAGGAGATCAGCGCCGCACTTCCTGGTGGGGCGCATGGCTCGACTTTCGGTGGAAATCCGCTTGCCGCACGGGCGGCGGTCGAGACACTCCGCATCTTCCGCGACGATGATCTCTACACGCGGGCGGGAACGCTCGGATCGCAGATCATGGAGCGCATCACCGATCTCGGGAGCCCGCGGGTCCGCGCCGTTCGCGGCAAGGGATTGATGATCGGGATCGAGCTCAAGCAGAAGGCGACCCCGGTGCTGCGCGGGCTGCAGGAACGGGGGGTGCTCGCGCTTCCGGCCGGGAATCTCGTCGTCCGCCTCTTGCCGCCGATGATCTGGGAGCAGGCCCAGGTCGATGAGCTGATGCTTGCGCTCGAAGGTGTGCTCGCGGTCGATCAGTGATGACCTCCAGGCGGACGACACGGAGGGCACTGGTGGGAGGTGCGCTCGGTCTGACAGGCGCTGCGGCTTTGGCTGGGTGGAACCAGAGCGAAGCGGTCCAGTCCCAGCCCGACCCGCAGCTCCCCTTCGGCCATCCGACGGTTTCCCTGGCACGCCTGCCCGGTCTCAATGCCGTCACCGATGCGGGCGCCGAGACGATGTGGCTGAGTACCCTGATGTACGACAGTCCGCTCACGATCGGTGCCGGTGGGCAACTTGCGATCGGATTGGTCATTGACTGGTCCATCCCGGCCGATGGCCGGCTGATCGACCTCACGGTCCGGCGAGATGCCCTGTTCGCCGATGGGGAGCCGGTCACAGCCGTGGACGTTGCCGCAAGCCTCGAACGGGTGTGGAGCGGGCAAGCCGGGGCGGTCGAGTCGTGGCGTTGGGAGCGCATCGAGCGAGTTGAGGTGGTCGACGGGCAGCACGTTCGGATGTATCTCCGGGAGCCGGATGTCTCGATTCCCTGGTCCCTGGCCTCGGGTCGGGTGCCGGTCGTGCCGGCGACATGGATCGAGCGCGGATGGGATACGGCGCTCGGGCAGATCCCTCCCGGGTCGGGCCCGTTTCAGATCTCGCGAGTGACCGCGGATGAATTGACGCTCGCCAGGCATCCGGGATTCTACCAGGTTGGACGGCCGAGACTCCAGGGCCTGACGATTCGGGGAACGGCCGATAGCGCGTTACGGGCGACAGAATTCGTGACCTCCGATGTCGATGTCCTGATCGATGCTCCCCTGCTGGATGTGCCGTTGCTCCGGGTTGATCCCCGGGTGACGCTCGAAGGCGGCACCGGCAACCGGTTGTGCCTGCTTTCGGTGAACGCGGCGCGTCCGAATCCGCGGGCACCGGAGATCCGGCGGCTGATCGCCAGCGCGATCGACCGGCCGGCACTCGTCGAGGCAGCGACGGCGTCCGAGGCGACACCGACCAGCCTGCTCTTTCCCGAGGACCATTGGGCCGCGAGCGAGATCCAACCGGAGCGTTTGTCGCCGGACGAGGTCCGGGCAGTCCTTACCGAGCGCGGGTTCTTCGGGGGCTTGCCGTTGCGGATGATCACGACAGCATCCGACGCCTCTCTTGCCAATGCCTGTGTGCTGCTCCAGGACCAGCTTGCCTACGCGGGGATCGCGGTGACACTCGACCTGCTCGATCACGGGGAGCTTGCGCGAACCTTCGAGAGGGGCGACTGGGATCTGTTCGCGATGTATTCGTCTGCCTGGCGCGATCCACACGAGCTGCTGCGGCCGCTGCTCCATTCCGATGGCGACCTGAACCGCGGGGGATACGCCAGTGCGCGGATGGACTTCCTGATCGACGGGGCAACGCGGCTGGATGTCGAGGCACAACGCGGTGAGTACTATCGGCTGGCGCAGGACATCGCGTACGCTGAAGTTCCCATCATCCCGCTGTTCATTCCCAATTACTACGATGCGCTGTCGCGATCGCTCCGGAACTACACAGTGTTTCCGCCGGTGTCCGCTCGCGGCTTCCGGGGGGTCTGGATGGAACCGCCCGGGGATGACGCGACGCCATAGTTG
>CADCWJ010000410.1 GCA_902806365.1 uncultured Thermomicrobiales bacterium | reverse complement strand
GGTTCCATCCGGCGACCATGCCGGCGAGCCGAAGGAGCCTTTGCCGTCGGTCAGGCGTCGCGGCTCGCCGCCACTTGCCGGTATCGTCCACAGGTCGCTGACGGAGCTCATCTCCCAGTCCTGGTCGCGGTTGGCGACGAAGGCGATCTCGCGACCAGTCGGGGACCAGCGCGGCGATCCGTGGTTGAAGGGGCCGCTCGTGAGTTGAACCGGCTCCGGCGTTTCGGCGAGGGCATCGACGGTCCACAGGTGGCGCATCTTGTCGTCGAGAAAGCCCTGCCCGTCGAACTTGTAGCGGGCCGAGGTAATCACCCGGACATCGCTCTCCGGATCGGCCTTCGCCGCGTCTACCTGGCTCGTGAAGACGACCCGGCGGCTGTCGGGAGCCCAATCGAAATCGCTCGCGCCGTTGTCGAGGTTCGTTAACTGGCGGGCCTCGCCGCCGCCGGTCGGGAGAATCCAGATCTGGGCCGACGTCGTCTCCCGCTTCGAGGTGAAGGCGAGCCATTCGCCGTCAGGCGACCACCGGGGAGAGCCATCCGCCCAGCGCCCGGAGGTGAGCCGGACCGGCGCCCCACCATCCAGCGGAAACCGCCAGATCGCCGCGCGGTACTCGTTGCTATCCCGGTCAATGGTCGTCACCGAGACCGCTACCTGCCTGCCATCGGGCGAGACATTGGGATCGCCAGCGAGCTGGAACTCGTAAAGATCCTCGATCGTGATCGGAATCCCCTTGAGCTCTGGCGGAGACGGCGTGGACGTGACGACCGGAGAGAGCGCCCATCCCGGATCGAGCGCTTCCGGCGATGCGTGAAGCGTGGCGGCGCTGGTTGTCTCGACGGCATTGACCGCAATCTTGCCCTTCGCCTTGACCGATTTCTTGGCGGGCTTGGCGGGCTTGTCTTTCGTTTTGGCCATGTGCAGGTAGTCTCCTCCAATGTTTCGTAGGGGCGGCCCCTGTGGCCGCCCGATGCTGGTTCAGGACTCCTTGCGCAATCCCGGATTGCCAACCACAAAGGGCCATGGCGGGACACCACCGATGCCGCTTACAGGACAGGCTCCAGGTTGCCCCTGCGAATTGCGCTCAATCGTGGAATTGTCGCTTTCTGCGACGTGGAACAGCCTCTGCCCCTACGGATGGCTCCGGGGTGGGGCGAGCATCAGGGCCTCGATCTCCTCACCCGCCTCATACGGTCGCTCGCGCGGAGGAATGACCAGCAGCGCGTTCGCCCCCACGAACGACGCCAGGCGGGACGACTGCTGAGTGCCGGTGCTTCGCGCCATGAGTTGGCCGTCCGGCCCGGCAGTCACGATCCCGCGCTGGAACTCGATCCGGTCGGAAGCCGGGGTGCCTTCCTCCAGCCTGACCCGCAACCGGGGGCGATCGACCTCGCGTGCGCCGCTCATCAGCCGCAGGGCCGGCCGGATGAAGAGCTCGAAGGTCACCAGCGACGAGACCGGGTTGCCGGGCAATCCGAAGATGAGTGTCTTGCCCCGTGTCGCGAAGTTCAGTGGCTTGCCCGGCTTGAGATAGAGGCGGCGGAAGTGGACCATGACGTCCTCGGCGTCGAACAGGATCGCCTTGACCAGGTCGAGCCCGCCCATCGAGACGCCGCCCGAGGTCACGATCACGTCGTCCACTTCCATCCGGTCGCGGAGAAACCGCTCCAGCTCGTCGCGGCGGTCGGGCGCCTTGCCCGAATAGGTGATCTCGCAGGGCTCGGCGGCCAGCGCGGTCGTCAGGCTGAAGCGGTTGGAATCCCGGATCTGGCCGGGACCGAGCGGGTCACCCGGCTCGACCAGCTCGTCCCCGGTCGAAAGCACGCTGACGCGCGGCCGGCGAGCGACCGCCACGGGATTCATGCCCATGTTCGCGACGAGCCCGATCTCGGCCGGGCCGAGCGTCGTTCCGGCCGGCAGGATCAGGTCACCTTTTCGGACATCGGAGCCGACGGGGCGGATGTTGGCACCGGAGGGCACGTCTTCCTGGTGGATGACGACATGGTCGTCCGCCAGCTCGGTCGCCTCCACCGGAACCACGGCGTTGGCGCCGGGTGGAACCGGTGCCCCGGTCATGATCCGCACCGTGTAGCCCTCGGTGACTTCGACATCGAGGACATGACCGGCGTGCTGGTCACCAATGATCTCGCGCCAGGGGGAGCCATCTTCGGCGACGACCGCGAACCCGTCCATCGTCGAGGCCGGGAAGGGTGGGTGGTCCTCCGGGGCGACGAGGTCGGAGGCGAGAATCCGCCAGGTGGCACTGGCCAGCGGCACGGGCTCGGACGGCATCCGGGGTACATGACGTTCAATGATGGCGCGGGCCTCATCGGGCGGGCGCATACGGTCCAGATCGCGCTGGATCTCCTGGGGCTCGGCAAAGGGCGATGGGGTCACGCGTCTCTCTCGGTCGATGGGGCTCGTGGCACGGGGCCACGAGCCGGCACGTGTAGTCCGCCTTGGCGGCTCGATGCGCCGCATCCTACCATGCCGGGCAGATCCGCCCGGTCATGTATGGATGCCGCGGTCCGCCGGAACGGATGTGCGTCGCCACGTCGATCTTGTGACATAATATAAACCCAATCGGGTTGCCGCACGGGACGACCAGGGCGATAGCGCGGCGATCGAGCGCGGATGGGGCGATACTGCATCCATCGGCCCACCACGAACGACAGGAGAGAGCTTCATGTACCGTCGGATACTCGTCCCGCTCGATGGATCGGACGCTTCCAGGGCAGCCGTTGTCTTTGCGGAGCAGCTGTCGTGCGAGCATCTCGTTCTCCTCAGGGTCGAAGCCGATCGCCACCTCCAGGTCCTTCCAGGGTTGAGCGGGGCCGACACGGAGTGGAAGAATCGACACGCCGAGCGGATCCATGGCGAACTGGAATCGGTGGCGGAACCACTCCGGCAGCGAGGCCGCACGGTTGAGGTCGAGGTTCGGTTCGGTGACGTTGCCGGACAGATTATCGACGCCGCACGGAGCGCCGAGTTGATCGTGATGACGACGCATGGCCGTGGCGCCGCGGGCCGGGCGATCTTCGGCAGCATGGCCGACCGCGTCGCCCGGCATGGAACGACGCCGACGCTCCTGCTTCGTCGTGGCGCCCATGCCACTGCCCAGGCGACGCCGCGCCGGGTGGTCGTGCCACTCGACGGATCGGCGCTGGCCGAGCGGGCGATCCCCGAGGCGGAGAAACTGGCCCGAACCCTGGAGGTGCCCGTTCACCTCGTCCGGGCCGTCGATCTGGATCAGGTCGTCGCCATGCTGCGTGAGCGAGCACCGGTCGGCGCCGCTCCCGCGCCCGGTGGAGACGATCCGTACGAGGGGGCGCGCCTCGAGGCCGAGCAGCAGGCGGCCACCTATCTCGAAGAGCAGGCGTCCGCGCCGTGGGCCGAGGGACTGAACGTCGACACCGAGGTGCTCAAGGGAACGCCGGCGTTTGTCATGCTGTGGTCGCTCAAGCCGGATGATGTCGTCGTGATGACGACGCATGGCCTGGGTGGATACCGGCGGTGGGCGATTGGCAGCGTTGCCGAGAAGCTGATTCGCGAGTCGCCCGGGCCGGTGCTCCTCGTGCGGGACGCGGCGAGTAATGGTCAGGCACTGGCGGAGTGATTCGCAGGCGGGCGGGAATCACGAGCCGCCGCAATCGTGACCGCACCGTTGACGCGCGTTTTATTGTCTGCATACACTGATGGCACTGCCGGTCCCGGTGACTGGGTTTGGCTCCCCGCTCGACTCCTTCGTCCTTCACGCAGGTCGCCACGCCGTTCTACCGTCCGGAACAGGCGGCGCAGACCGGAGCAAAGCCTCCTATGACACTGAAGACCGTTCCCCAGCGCACGACGCTGATGGACATCCTGTCTCGATCGACAGCCCTCACGGACTCCGCTCCGGAGTTGCCATCGCTGGGCGCGCCCCCGGCGACGGCCCCGGCGTGGGAGCCGGAGGTCGAGGCCGCGCTCGAGCGTCTGGACGAGGCGCTGAGCCCGAACCTGCTCCCGGCCAATGTCGAGCTGATCGCGCGGGCGGTGTCGCTTGCCCATGACGCCCATGACGGCATCCGCCGGAAGTCCGGCGAGCCGTACGTGGTCCACCCGATCGAGACCACGATCATCCTGGCCCGGATGCAGCTCGACGCCGATACCCTGATCGGGGGGATGCTGCATGACGTGATCGAGGATACCGAGGTCACGCTCGACGACATCGAGGCGAACTTTGGGGCGCGCGTCGCGAGTCTCGTCGATGGGGTCACCAAGCTCGGCCAAATCCCGTGGACGGGCGATTCGCTGGACGGGCGATCGCTGGCGGCGCGTGAGAAAGAGCAGCAAGCCGAGAACCTGCGCAAGATGTTCCTGGCGATGGTCGATGACATCGGCGTCGTCCTCATCAAGCTGGCCGACCGGCTCCACAACATGCGCACGCTCGATGCGATGCCGCGAGAGAAGCAGGTCCGGATCGCGACCCAG
>CADCWJ010000409.1 GCA_902806365.1 uncultured Thermomicrobiales bacterium | reverse complement strand
GTCGAGGAGCTGGTTCAGAGGTCCCATCTTCTTGATCTTCTGGAGCTGATCGAGAAAATCCTCCAGGTTGAACTGTCCCTTGAACATACGCGACTGGAGACGTTCCGCCTCACCTTCGTCGGTCTGTTCCTGCGCGCGCTCGATGAGCGTCAGGACGTCGCCCATCCCGAGGATGCGCCCCGCGAGACGATCCGGGTAGAACGGCTCGAGAGCGTCGAGCTTCTCGCCGGTCCCGATGAACTTGATCGGCACGCCGGTCACCGCCCGAATGGAAAGCGCGGCGCCACCGCGCGCATCGCCATCCATCTTGGTCAGCACCAGGCCGGTCACGCGGAGACGGGCATGGAAGGTCTCGGCAACGCCGACAGCTTCCTGCCCGGTCATCGCATCCGCCACAAGCAGGATCTCGGTCGGGTCGACTCGGTTCGCCATGTCGACCAGCTCCAGCATCAGGGGCTCGTCGATCTGTAGTCGCCCGGCGGTGTCGATAATCACCGGGTTGAACCCGCGCTCGATCGCGAAGCGAATCGAGTTGACGGCGATATCGACCGGATTTGCCTGCGTCCCCTCCTCGTACACCGCGAGGTTCGCCTGCTTCCCGAGCGCCTGAAGCTGCGCGATCGCGGCAGGACGGTAGACATCCGCCGCCACCATCAAGGGATTCTTCCCCTGTTTTCGAAGATGCAGCGCGAGCTTGGCGGAGTGAGTGGTCTTTCCCGCGCCGTTGAGGCCGACCATCATCAGGATTTGCGGGGGACGTGCTGGCGCAAGCAGGGGTACCTGCTCCGCTCCCAGGACCGCGATCAGTTCCTCGTTGACGATCCCGATCGCGGTCTGCGCCGGGGTCAGCGAGCGCATCACGTCCTGCCCGAGCGAGCGTTCGCGGACCGTCGCTACGAAGTCCTTGACGACCTTGAAGTTGACGTCCGCTTCGAGCAGCGCGCGGCGCACTTCGCGCATCGCATCGTCCACGTCCTTCTCGGTCAGCCGGCCCTTGGTGCCGAGACGACCGAAGGTTTCGGTCAGCCTGTCGGAGAGTGTCTCGAACATGTTCTAGAGTCCTTCACCTTCGCCGAAGAACAACGAGTCGACGTAGGCGGCCGGGCGGAACTCCGCCATGTCAGTCGCTCGCTCGCCCGTGCCAACATAGGAAATGGGGGTTCCGAGCTCCTTCGCCACCGAAAATGCGATACCACCCTTGGACGTTCCATCGAGCTTGGAAATCATGATGTCGGAGATCTCTACCGACTTGGTGAACTCGCTCGCCTGGACCAGGCCGTTCTGGCCGGTGGTGGCGTCGATCACCAGCAACACTTCCTGGGGAGCGGCGGGGACATGCTTCTGCATGATTCGGCGCAGTTTCTGGAGTTCCGCCATCAGGTTGTGCTTGGTATGCAGGCGGCCGGCGGTGTCCACGATCAGGACATCGACATTCCGGTTATGGGCTGCCTGCATCGCATCGAAGACGACGGCACCCGGGTCGGCCCCCTGTTGATGGGCAATCACCGCACAGCCAAGGCGATCGCCCCATACCTTGAGCTGGTCGATCGCCGCCGCCCGAAAGGTGTCCCCCGCGGCGAGCATGACAGTCCGACCAAAGTTCTGGTGATATCGCGCCAGCTTGGCGATCGAGGTCGTCTTGCCGGTTCCATTCACTCCCGTCACCAGGATCACGAACGGAACTCCGCGCTGGAGTATCTTGACGGTGCGGTTCCGAGTGGCCAGCTCGAGCAGGGTGATCATTTCGAGACGAAGGATCTCCCGGGCATCGGAGGGATTGATTATCCCATCGGTACGAACGCGCTCGCGAAGCTCGGATACCAACTGCTGGCTGACATCCCAGCCGACATCGGCCTGGATCAGAAGCATTTCGAGGTCTTCATACAGGTCGTCGTCGATCTCGCTCCGATCGAACAGACGTGTAATTTCGCTGAAGACGCCACGCCGGGTCTTCTCGAGACCCTTGTCGAGATGAACGTCCGGCTCGACTTGCCGGCGGAAGAATCGGCGCAGGACCACGGGAGACTCCTCCTGGGTGTGAAAGGTGGTAAGGAGAAAGGCCGCCGGTGCGCGGCCGAGGGACGGGAGGATGGCGTCGGACCGAGCCGCGGCAGGCAGATCACCAGAGGTCGTCCGGGGTGCTCAGGTCAAGGCCGTCATGCCAGGGGAAAGTATATCATCGGCCGTTTCCTCCCCCGGAAGGCGCCCCTCTGGTAGGATCACGACATCGAGTCGAGTCCCGTTCCGCCCTTCTCCGATTGAAAGCCTGACCGTTGCGCAGATCGGCTCTGGTCCTTCCCGTTTATCTCCCGACCGCGTTGCTGGCGCTGGCCCAGGGGTTGCTCCTGGCAACGTTGCCGTTCCACGCCGATTCGCTTGGGGTGTCGTTGACCTTTGTCAGCGTGATCGTCTCCGCGGCGGCGATCGGTACGCTGGTGACCGACGTACCGGCAGGTGCCTTGCTCTTCCGGATTGGCCTCCGCCGCTCCATGCTGCTGGGAGCATCGCTGGTTGTGGTCGGCACGCTCAGCCTCGCATTACCGTTGAATCCGGGCCAGGTGGTGAGCGTGCGGGTGCTGGCGGGCATCGGGACCGCGCTCTGGGGACTCTCGCGCCATGCGTACATCGCCCAGACCGTCGACATCAGCAACCGGGGCCGATCGATCGCGGTCTTTGGCGGGATCAACCGGATTGGCGTGTTTGGGGGACCGGCCATCGGTGGAGCGATCGCGACGGTCGCGAGTACGACCGCATCGTTCCTGGTCGCCGGTCTAATGGGGCTGCTCGCACTCGGAGCAGCGATGGCGTTTATTCCTGACGATCATGGACAGGCAATGGAGCGTCGCGGGACTGGCCGGAAGCGCTGGGATCTGGTCGGCAAGACGCTGAGAACACATTCCACCGATCTCGTCGCGGCGGCGATCGCGCAGCTCTTTGCCCAGATGATCCGGCAGGGCCGGCAGTTGTTGATACCGCTCGTTGGAGCAAGGCAACTCGGGCTCAACCCGGCCGAGGTCGGAACCATCATGACGGTTTCAGCGGTGGTCGACATGTCGATGTTCTTTCCGGCCGGCGTGCTGATGGACCGGTTCGGTCGAAAGTTCGCGTCGGTCCCCAGCTTCGCGGTGATGGCGCTCGGTATCGGGATGGTCCCGTTTGCCGGATCATTCGGCGGCCTGATGATCGCCGGGCTCGTCATCGGCCTCGGCAATGGACTGGGCTCCGGGTCGATGATGACCCTTGGGGCCGACCTCGCGCCAAAAGGCGCGACCGGGGAATTCCTTGGCATCTGGCGTCTCATCGGGGACATCGGGATGGTGGCCGGACCGCTGGCGGTGGGTATCATCGCCAGCCAGGTGGGACTCACCGGAAGTGCGATCGCGTTGATGATCGCGGGGCTTCTGGCTTCGGCGACGCTCCTGTTCCTCGTCAAGGAAACGCGCGTCAGCGAATCTCATCGCCGACCGCTGACGTCGGCGACGGCCGAGTTACCTCCATCGCCGGGCGATTGACGACGAGGCTGACATCCTTGCGTTCGGATGGAGCACCTGATGGCGGATGTGCGGTACCACCTGACAATCAAGGAGCTCCATCCGGAGGAACGACCGAGGGAGCGGCTCAAGCAGTACGGCGCGTCGGCCCTGAGCACGGGCGAGCTGATCGCGATCGCACTCAATACCGGAATCAAGGGCGAATCGGTCACGGCGATCGCTCAACGGCTCCTGACATCCCACGGCGGGCTCAGCGGATTGATGCGGCTCGACTACGCAGAGCTGGCTCGGGAGCGGGGAGTGGGAGAAGCGAAGGCGGCCAAGGTCAAGGCCGCGCTGGAGCTTGGACGCCGCATGGCGATCCTGACGAGCGACGACCGACCGGCGATCAAGACGCCGGAAGACGTGGTGCAGCTCATCGGAATCGAGATGGCAGTGCTGGAACAGGAGCAGCTCCGGGTGGTGCTGCTCGATACCAAACACCATGTCATCGCGATCCGAACGGTCTATCAGGGAAGCGCCAACCAAGCCACGGTGCGGGTGGGTGAACTGTTCCGGGATGCCGTTAGACATAATGCAGTGGCGATCGTGCTGGCCCACAACCATCCGTCAGGTGACCCAACCCCGTCCAGCGCCGATGTAAGCCTCACCGCGGACGTCGTCAGCGCGGGAGCGTTGCTGGACATCGCGGTGATCGACCACGTCGTGATCGGCAGCGGCAGGCATGTATCACTCAAGCGGCTGGGCCTTGGGTTCAGCCGGGCGATGACTATGACGACATCGGCTTGACGACAGGGAGCGACACGTGAAGGCCAGCGATCTTGGATTCGGCGTCGCCGGCGCGCTGGATCATGATGTCCTGCGGGTGGTGGCGCGAAGAGTGGAGGCGGAAGGGTTCCGGACGCTCTGGATCAACGATACGCCGGATGGGGACTCGCTGGCCGGGCTGGCAGTAGTGGCGGCGGAGACGAGTCGCCTGCGCCTTGCCACGGGGGTCATCTCCATCGATCGCCGCTCGCCCGCCGAGATCATTGAAGCAGTCCGGCGCCACGAGCTTCCGGAACAGCGTCTGGTCCTTGGCATCGGCGGAGCGGTGAAACCGCGGCCACTCGTGCGGGTCCAGCAGGCGCTTGGTGTGCTCGGCTCGGCGCTCGATTGCAAACTGATGGTTGGAGCGCTCGGTCCGAAGATGCGAAGGTTGGGTGCGGAGCACAGCGACGGATTGCTCCTCAACTGGCTCTCCCCGGAAGGCGCGCGCCAGGCAGCCGCCGATCGTGACCGCGACGCGACACGATTTGGGAGGGCAGGAGTCGAAGCGTGCCTGTATGTCCGAACCGCGCTGGGGGCGGAGGCGGGTGTGCGGATGAGAAGCGAAGCTGAGCGGTACGGGCAGATCCCCAGCTACAAGGCCAACTTCGAACGACTGGGCGTCGCCGCGATCGACACGACGGTCGCCGGCGAGTCACCAGCCGAGATATACGAGGGCCTCGACCGATACTCCGGAATCCTCGACGAGATCGTGGTTCGCGCCATCACCTCTGACGATACGGCCGAGGAGTACCTCCGTCTGATCGACGCAATCGCCTCCTGACTGGACCGCGTCGCGTCAAGGCGGGCATGATCGGACCGGGAGACGACCGGGAGTGCTGTGGTAGAATGCGAGGTCATCGCAATCTGATTCCTTCCTCTCCAGATTCCCCCCGGTTACGACCTGACGCCAATTACCACCGATCCACCATCGGAGGATTATCGCTTGCCAAAACAGGTAGGAATCGATCTCGGCACGGCCAACGTGCTCGTGCATCTTCGCGGCCGCGGCATCGTCATTAACGAACCATCCGTGGTCGCTATCTCGGCCAAGGATGGGAAGGTCAAGGCGGTCGGTCTCGAAGCTCGCAACATGCTCGGTCGAGAGCCACGAGTGTCAATCGAGGTCGTGCGGCCAATGCGCGACGGTGTCATTGCCGACTACGTTGTCACGCAAAAAATGCTCGAGTACTTCATCAACAAGGCGTGTGGGCGATTCTCGTTGATCCGGCCCGATGTCATGATCTGTGTACCCGCCGGAGTCACCGGCGTCGAGCGTCGTGCTGTGCGCGACGCCGCGCTGAACGCCGGCGCACGGCGTGCATACCTGATAAGCGAGCCGTTGGCGGCGGCAATTGGCGCCCGTGTGCCGGTTGCCGATCCCTCCGGCAACATGATCATCGACATTGGCGGGGGAACCACTGAGGTGGCGGTGATCTCGTTGAACGGGATCGTGGTCGCAAGGTCCTTGCGCGTCGGGGGGAATCGCTTCGACGAAGCGATCAGCAGCTACATCAAGCGCAAGCACAATCTGCGTGTCGGCGAGCGGACGGCGGAAGAGGTCAAGATCGCAATCGGCAGTGCGATGCCACTGGACGAGGATCGGGTCATGGAGGTCCGTGGCCGGGACGAGGTCGCCGGGCTGCCACGAACCGTCCAGATCCACTCCAACGAAGTGACCGACGCGATCACGGACCCTCTGGAGGCCATCATTGGCGCTGTCAGAGCAGTCCTCGAAGAAACACCTCCTGAACTCTCATCCGACATCATCGACAAGGGGATGATCCTGTCGGGAGGGGGCGCGTTGCTGCGACACCTTCCGGACCTGCTAACCGAAGTCACGGGTGTTCCATGTTACGTCGCCGATGATCCCCTGTCCTGCGTAGCGCTGGGGACCGGCCTCGCGCTGGAACACATGGACATCCTGCGAGACAGTCTCGAAGATCAGTGAGTCGTCACGTGCGCCCGGTTCGGTCCGGATCCGGGCCGGTTCCTGTGGGCCCGCGACCGCGAAACGACGTCAGCCGTGATGAATTTGCCCGCGAACCAGGACGTGAACGATGCGGTTTCCCCGAGAAAGCGGAATCCTTCTCCATCCGACATCCCTGCCCGGACCCCACGGGATCGGTGATTTCGGGCCGGGTGCCTTCCGGTTCGTCGACTGGCTGGTCGAGGCGGGTCAGCGATTGTGGCAGGTCATGCCGCTTGGCCCCACCGGCTTTGGCGACTCCCCGTATGCGTCGCCGTCGGCGTTTGCCGGGAATCCGCTGCTGATCTCGCTGGACTGGCTCAGGGGAGACGGCCTTTTGGACGATGCCGACCTCGCAGGCATGCCCGCGTTTCCCGACGACCGCTGTGATTTCGGACCGGTGTTCGACGTCAAGACGTCGCTGCTGCGCCGCGCATTCGATCGATTCGACCACGGGAATCGAGGCAGAGCGAATGAGGCATTCGAGCAGTTCTGCCGCGACCAGGCCGACTGGCTGGACGATTACGCCCTGTTCATGGCGGTCAAGGAGGGACATTCGCTGGCGGGGTGGCACACCTGGGAAGATTCGATCCGTTTGCGAAGGCCGACGGCCATCGACGAGTGGTCGACAAGCCGCGCCCCCGACATCCGCTACCACAAGTTCGTCCAGTTCCAGTTCAGCAGCCAGTGGTCGGAACTGCGACGATACGCCAACGAGCGTAACGTGCGCCTGGTGGGCGATATTCCGATCTTCGTCGGCGATGACAGCTCCGATGTCTGGGCGAACCAGGAATTGTTCAAGCTCAGCGAGGATGGAGAGGCACTCGAAGTCGCTGGAGTTCCGCCGGACCCGTTTTCCGCTACAGGGCAGATCTGGGGCAATCCGGTCTACGACTGGAACCGGATGCGGTCCGATGGCTACGCGTGGTGGGTGGCCCGGATCGGCCGAACGCTCGAGACGGTTGATGTGGTTCGCATCGACCATTTCCGTGCCTTCGCAGCCGCCTGGCTGGTTCTGGCGGGTGCCTCCACCGCGGCGGTTGGGCATTGGGAACGAGCCCCAGGAGGGGAGGTATTCGCGGCGATCAGGCGAGCGCATGGCGACATCCCCGTGATCATCGAGGATCTGGGTGTCATCACCCCGGATGTGATCGCGCTGCGGGAGGTGCTCGGGTTTCCCGGCATGAACGTGCTCCAGTTCGCGTTCGAAAACAACCCGGCAAACGTGTACCTGCCGCATAACTATCGCCGCGAGTCTGTCGTTTACACCGGAACCCATGACAACCAGACGACCGTCGGCTGGTTCGCGTCGCGTTCCCCGGCTGAGCGGGAGGCGATCCAGCGCTATCTCGGGCGGGATGGTGCGGACATCGCTTGGGATCTGATCAGGGAAGCCCTCGCGTCGGTCGCCAACACCGTGATCCTTTCGCTGCAGGATGTGCTTCGCCTCGGCGACGATGCCCGGATGAACGTGCCCGGTGAGGCGTCCGGCAACTGGTCGTGGCGTTTCCGGAGCGATCAACTCACAGCGGAGCTTGCGGCGGGACTCCGCGAGATGACGACGCTGTATGGGCGATCGGGCGGGGCTCCGCCGAGGACCACCCGGAACCCGTGGGACTATACGCATCCATCCGGTGCGCATCAGGCTACCAATCCACTCGCATAGGTGGCACCATTTGCCGTGACGACTGGGTGACGGGGTGCCAGGGGCACGTTCGTGCTCGGCCAATCGAGGGGATGTAACTCCGTGACACAACCTGTTGGCGCCTTTACGTTCGTGCTGCACAGCCATCTGCCGTACGCAAGGCAAGCGGGAATGTGGCCACACGGTGAAGAGTGGGTTCATGAGGCGATCGCCGAGACGTATGTACCCCTCCTGAATTCCCTCTACGATCTGCGCGACGAGAGCGTGAATTTTAGGCTTACCGTGAGCGTGACCCCGATTCTTGCCGAACAGCTCGCTGATCCTCTGATTATCCAGCACTTCCTTACCTACGCCGAGGAGCGGTCGGCCTGGGCTGCGGCTGATATCACACGCTTCGACGAGGCGCGTGAGCCGGAGATGAAGGCCCTCGCAATCCACTTTCATCACTGGTATTCGCGCGTATTGACGACGTTTCGGGATCGCTTCAACGGAGACATTCTGGGAGCACTGCGCATCCTTCAGGACGAGGGCCTGATCGAGGTCTCGACGAGTGCGGCCACGCATGGATATCTGCCTCTGCTCGCGCGCGATTCGTCCGTGTTCGGTCAGATCCAAACTGGGGTGGCGTCGTACGAACGCCATTTCGGCCGCCGGCCCAAGGCAATCTGGTTGCCGGAATGTGCCTATCGCCCGGCCTACTTCGACCGGGTGAATGGCGTCGATGTCCGGCGGCCCGGAATCGAATCGTTTCTCGAGGCGGAGAACCTGAGTGTCTTCTTCACGGAAACGCACACAGTCGAAGGCGGTCAACCCGTCGGCAAGGCGGCGGGGGAGGCGATGGGGATGTATGGCGTTGTTGCGCGCCGTTATGCGATCCAGCCACTCCCCGCATCGGCGGAGCAAATGGAGCCGGGCAGCACCTATGAAACGTATTGGGTTGGCGATGCGCCTGGCACAGTGGCGGTATTGGGGCGAAACAACCGGACCGGCCAACAGGTGTGGTCGGGCAGTTTCGGATATCCGGGCGATCCGTGCTACCGCGAATTCCATCGCAAGGACGGCGTGTCCGGCATGCAGTACTGGAGCGTTGGTGGGGCGGGCGTGGACCTCGGCAGCAAGCCCCCGTACGACCCAGCGCGGGCTCAGCAGCGAATCAAGGACCATGCCCGGCATTTTGCAGGGCTGGTGGAAGAGTTGCTCGTCGCTCACCATGCCGCTACCGGCAATTTTGGAATCATCGCGTCAAACTACGATACCGAGTTGTTCGGTCACTGGTGGTTCGAGGGTGTCGACTGGCTGCGCGAAGTACTCCGGTTACTGGCTGGCTCAGAACTCGTGTCACTCAACACGGCCTCGGGTTTCATCGAGGAGCATCCACCCGAAACCGTGATCGCATTGCCCGAGTCGAGCTGGGGCTCGGGAGGCAACCACTTCACCTGGCTCAATGTCGACACCGAGTGGATGTGGCCGTCGATACATGCGGCGGAGTATCGGATGGAGCAGCTCGTCGAGCGATTCCCCGACGCAATGGGACAGACCAGGGCACTTCTCGATCAGGCCGCGCGGGAACTCCTGTTGCTGCAGAGCAGTGACTGGCCGTTCCTGGTGACGACTGGACAGGCCAAGGAGTACGCCTCCCAGCGATTTTCCGATCACGTCGATCGCTTCAACGCGCTGGCGGCCATTGCCGAGCGGGGAGACGGCCTCACGACCCAGGAGGCCGGAATGCTCGACGCACTCCGGGAACGGGACAACCCGTTCCCGGATATCGATTACCGTGTTTTCGCCGCGCGCCAAGGCTCGGCCGCCCTTGCGGGCTAACGAATCAGGAGCGGGAGACGAAGGGGCGCGTGTCCGACAGAGCATCCGTCTCGTGTCGATGCAGCGGCGGCGCGTGTCCCCCGTTCCGTGCGAGCGATCGTCGCCATGGTTGTTGTTCCGTGGTCCAGCGGTGGATCGGGTCTGACCGATTCCTTCGGCTCAGCGTGCCGACGATCGCTCTCCGACCGGAGGATTCGGCCCTCCTTCCGGGAAAACCGTCTCCCGGAACATCATGGAATCGTTCACGGGCGGCCCTCGATCCTGACGTCGGCATCGAACCTGATTGGAATGGAGCCCGCCCAGGGGCCTTGCCGTGTCCCTGTCAGCCAGGGTTTCTGCACGAAGCGTTGGACCCAATGACCAAGC
>CADCWJ010000408.1 GCA_902806365.1 uncultured Thermomicrobiales bacterium | reverse complement strand
CCACAAGGGTGCAAACCCTGTGCCACCTGGGGAGGCGGTCCGTCGGGTCGCGGCATTCGTTGGTTGCCTGCCTGACCCAGCACGCTTGCCGGCACCTGCCTGCCCGGCGACGGGGCGCGTTCTTGGCCCGCCGGAGTTGGCCGGCATCCCGCCGTTCCATGACTTCGCCGCCGATCGTGAGGCGCGAGATGAGTGGCTCGCCAGCACGTCCGGCATCTCCCGCGACGGACCGCTCCGTCGCCCCGGGGCTTGTGTCATGACCGGTCAGTTGGGTGGCTCTTCCGGGATGGCATACCGGGCGAGGTAGCCCCAGAGGGCGGCGGTCGCCTCCATGCAGGCGAGGCTCACCCGCTCAAGCTCGTCGGCCCTCCGCTGTGCCCTGAGCAGTGCCGCCGCCGGATTGCCACCTCGCAGCTCGTCCAGCACCTGCCGGATGTCGTCCGACCGGTATCCGGCATCGCGAAGCACGATGATGATCCGCAATCGTCCGACATCATCGCGATCGTACAGGCGGTACCCGCTTTCCGGATCGCGGCGTGGATGGAGGAGACCTTCCCGCTCCCAGAAGCGCAACGATGACGGGCGAACTCCCGCGAGCCGCGCCGCTTCCCCCACGCGCAGGGAACCGGATTGGCGTGGCGTTCCCCCAGGACCAACCGGCGTTGCCAACCCTTCCGAGATCAGGCGAAGCGCGCGAACGGCGTCATCGACATCCCGCCGCTCCCGGTCGATCCCGGCGTGCCTGGCATCGACGAGTGCCATGATCTCCGGGATGGCACCCTGATGGACCGCCCGCATGACGTCCCGTGCATAGCCCCAGCCATACCCCTTCATCAGGGACCGCGATGTCCGGAGCGCATGCAGGTGGCGCTCCCGGTAGCGGCGGTGCCCTGATGTGCCGCGTTCGGCGGCTGGCAGGAATCCCTCCCGCTCGTACAGGCGCACGCTCGCGGCGCTGATGGCGGCGTCCCTGGCCAGGTCGACCGGTCTGAAACGGTTACGCATCTTTCCGTAAAACCTTGCAGTGTCGGTAAAGGTTCTCTCCCGATCCAGGGCGTCATTATCCGCGAAATCTTCGATGCTTGCTCCCACCTTCTAGATTGGAGAAATGACCGATCAGGACAGGGAGGCACATGGAAAAGACGATCAACGTTCGTGATCTAACGATGGACTACCGGGCACCCGTGCGAGCCGAGGGACTGGCTTCGGCGATGGGGTCCGTGTTCCGGCGAACATACCGGGAGATCCACGCCGTGCGCGAGGTCTCGTTCGATCTGCACGCCGGGGAGATGGTGGGGTTCATCGGT
>CADCWJ010000407.1 GCA_902806365.1 uncultured Thermomicrobiales bacterium | reverse complement strand
GCGTCGTGGAGTTGGGCCTCGAACTGGTGGCAGGCCGAGGGCGTGGGCGGGGAGGCGTGGTAGTTGACGATCAACTGCCCGATCCGTGAGATCACGGGGAGGAGCCCACGGCCAGCGCGCATAACGGTGCGGCCTGGGTAGTCTGGCGCGACGATCGTTGGCTCGATATCCTTGGTTCGGTCGCGGTGATCGGATTGCTGCTCGCCACGGTCCGGCTTGCGGAGCTCGACACCGACCGATCTCGGGATGCCTTCCGTGCCCAAGCTCGTCGATGTCGGCTCCATCGGCTCCTACTTCGAATCGCTCCCCGACCCGCGTCACGCGCGTAATCGCAAACACCTCCTGGTCGATATCGCCGTCATCGCCGTCTGCGGCATCGTCTGCGGCTGCGACGGGCCCACCGCCATCCATCGCTGGGCCAAGCACCGAGAATCCTGGCTGGCTCAGTACCTCGCCTTGCCCAACGGCATCCCGTCACGCGACTGTATCCGTCGCACGCTCATCATGCTCGAACCCGAGGCCTTCCAGCGCTGCTTCCGGGCCTGGATCAGCGACACGATCGCGGCCGACGCCAGCGGCGCCGATCGTCTCATCGCCATCGATGGCAAGACCTGTCGCGGGTCGCGCGACCGGGCCAAGGACCTCGGTGCGCTTCACATCGTCAGCGCCTGGGCCAGCGAGGAGGGGATCGCGCTGGGCCAGGTCGCCACCGACGCCAAGTCCAACGAGATCACGGCCATCCCGCAGCTCCTGGAGCAGATCGACCTGGCAGGCACCCTCATCACGATCGACGCGATGGGCTGCCAGAAGGAGGTTGTCGAACGGATCGTTACGGGGGGCGGCGACTGCGTCATCGCCGTGAAGGACAACCAGCCGAAGCTGATGGCCGCGATCCGGGCGTACTTTCTCGATCACCTGGAACGCGACCTGGAAGATCTGCGGTATCGATGCGATGAGACGCGCGACGAGGGGCACGGCCGCATCGACGAGCGGTCCTACTGCCTCACGAGGGTGCCGCGTGGCTTCGCACCGCGAGGCGACTGGCCGTGGATCAAGGCGATCGGCTATGCGGTGCGGATCACGCGGCATGCCGACGGGACGGAGTCGGACGACGTTCGCTACTATCTCAGCAGCCGCTATCTGAGCGGCAAGCGATTCGGCGAGGCGGTCCGGGGCCACTGGGGCATCGAGTCGATGCACTGGGTGCTGGACGTGAACTTCCGCGAGGACGACAGCCGCACTCGCGAGCGGGCCTTGGGGAACAACCTGAGCTGGCTCCGGCGGTTCGCCGTGACGCTGCTGAGGCGTCATCCCGACAAGGATAGCCTCCGCGGAAAGATGATGTCCTGCATGCTCAGCACCGACTACCTCGCCCAAGTCCTGTCGCTACAGCACCTTTGATACGCGCTGGCCGTGGGCCTGCACCGCACCCCCCGGTGGACTCAAAGTCTGGACGATGCGGCGGCTGGCCGACAAGCTCGTCGAGTTGGAGGTCGTCCCGTCGATCTCCGACGAGACGGTGCGCCGCTCCTTGAAAAAAGCGAACCGAAGCCGCACCTTAGTGAGCGATGGTGCATCCCGCCGGAGGCCGACGCCTCGTTCGTGGCGGCGATGGAGGACGTGCTCGACGTCTATCATCGGCCCTACGACGAGAAGCGACCCCTGGTCTGCCTCGACGAGACGAGCAAGCAGCTGATCGGCGAGACGCGGGAGCCGCTGCCCGGCCGGCCGGGCGACGTCGAACGGTACGACTGCGTGTACACCCGCAACGGCGTGTCGAGCTTGTTCTTGGCGTTCGAGCCCCTGGCCGGCTGGCGGCACGTGGAGGCGACGGGGAGCCGCAAGCGGAGCGACTTCGCCCGGTTCGTGCAAGGC
>CADCWJ010000406.1 GCA_902806365.1 uncultured Thermomicrobiales bacterium | reverse complement strand
TACTCGGGGTAGACATCGATCGGCTGGATCAGGCGCTCTTCCCAGAACGTTCCCTCGAAGGGCAGCGTGCCCGTCACATGATGCAGGCGGACATCGGTGATCTTCATGGATCAGACTCTCCCACGGTAACGGCGCAAATCCGGTGGCGACAGCCTACCAACTCGCTGAGGAACCGGGAAGTGCGAGTGGGCCCAGGACGCCGCACGGGTTGTCTCCTGCTTCCGGGAGTGCAATGCTCATTGAACGAGCCCCGATCCATTATGGGAGTGATGTCCATGCCGGCCCTGATCACCACACTGGGTGCGATCACACGCGATGACCTTGGAGTGATCCTTCCGCACGAGCACGTCTTCGTGGATCTCCGCACCTGGGACCAGCCCGGTTACAGCGATGCGGAGACGGACGACGTCGTCCGCCTGATGACCCCTGAGATCGAGGCCGCCCGGGCCGCCGGTGTGACAGCGATCGTCGAGCCGAGCGGGATCGGCGTTGGACGCCGCGCCGATATCCTGCTCGCCGTGTCCCGGGCCACCGGCTTTCCGCTCGTTGCCCCGACCGGCGTCTACCGTGAACCCTGGTTGCCGCCCTGGGTCCGCGACGCATCCGAGGATTCACTGCGGACCTGGATGATTGGCGAGCTGACCGGCCAGATCGAGGGCACCGGGGTGCAGGCGGGCTGGATCAAGGTCGCCGCCACCGACGAAGGGATCACCGACTCCGAATCAAAGGTGCTGCGAGCCGCCGCCGGGGCCTCCGCCGCGACCGGCGCCACGATCGGCAGCCATACCCTTCGCGGTGCCGTAGCGCGGGAACAAATCGCGATCCTCGAGGGGGCCGGTGGGTCGGCAGACCACTTCGTCTGGATCCACGCCCATCAGGAATTGGATGTCGCGATCCACCATGAGTTGGCCCGCCAGGGCGTTTGGATCGAATACGACGGGATCGGCGACGAGGGAAGCGACCCAATGTTCATCGATCTCATCCACCGCGCGCTCGATGCCGGCCTGGCCCACCGACTGCTGCTTAGCCAGGACCGCGGCTGGTACGATCCGGCCCAGCCCGGCGGGGGCACCCCGAAGCCGTTCACCTACCTCAGTGAGACCTTCCTGCCGAAGCTGGCGGCGTCCGGCGTCGACGACGTCACGATCGGACAGTTGATGCGCGACAACCCGTTCGCCGCCTTCGCCCGCTGAATCGAGCCAGCGTCACTCCGCGCGGCTCGTAAGTGCGGCGGGTGTCCGTGGGCATGAATGAGCAGGCGCCAGCGAGGGAGTTGGTCAGGTACAGACAACCCCTAGGGTTCCCGCGGGAGACGCCCTCGCCGGGTCGTTGCGGTGCCCCGTTCTCGCCCTCACTTCGCAACCGGAACGTTCCGCTTGCCGGCCGATGAGATGTCCACCGCATGTGGGAACCGGCCGGCGAGCGGGTCGGTCGTAGGCTAGGCGAGGGCATCGACCGCTCGATGGTCAGATCCCGGTCTTTGACATGAGCTCGTTCTGGTCCTGGAACTGGTCGATATCGGCTTCCTGCACCTTGGCAACCAGGCCGTCCGGTGCCCCGTTCTGCTTCATGATTGCCGCAAGGTCGTCCTTGCCGATCGGCCAGCTGACACCTTCCGTAAACTTCCGGAGCTCACCGGGTTTGAAGCTGCCAGCCGTCTCGTTGAGCCTGTCCATGAGATCATCTCCCGTTCGTATCGCCTTGGCAGCAGGTCGACTAAGTTTGGCTGTTTGCGGCCCACTCTACACGGTTCGGCAATGTCGCGCAGGTTCCGCTACCGCCGACTCCCTGCGCCGCCGCCTGGGGCAAGGCCACATGCTGGCGAACGAGGCCGGAACAGCCGTTGGCCGGCCGGCTGATCTGCCTGACTGGTCCTTGACCGAGGTGCATTGATCGGTGCAGATGAGGCGGCGGCAATAAGCGCTGGGCCAACTACGATCTTCGATCAGCACTCCTGGCGGACCACCGCAAGGGTTTGTTGGGCAACCATATCCAACTGGTCCCATCGCTCCATGAACGCGTTGTACTTCAGCGAGTCCAGTGCTATGTGGAGCTGGCAGAGGCGCAGCCGCTGCTCGAAACGGGGCACATCCAGGCCGATCGCCCTGAAATGCCGCACGGC
>CADCWJ010000405.1 GCA_902806365.1 uncultured Thermomicrobiales bacterium | reverse complement strand
GGGCTTCGCCCGTACTGTGACGGCTCGCTGTTCGACGGCATCGTCACGTCGATCGTCGGCCAGAGCATCTCGGTGGCGGCCGCGGCCGTGGCGCAGGCAAAGCTCGCCGCAAGCTTCGCCGGCGCAACCTGGATCGAAGGCAGAACGTTTCGTCCGCTTCCGACTGCGCACCAACTTGCCGAGGCGCCGCTCGAGTTGATCCAGGCATCCGGAGTGACCTGGCGGCGGGCGGAAGCGATCCAGCATGCCGCCCGGGAGCAAATCGCCGGGGCGCTGCCGACCGATTCCGCCGCGAGAGATCGACCGGACGAAGCTGTTCGCGCGCTCATGGAGTTACCACTGGTCGGTCGGTGGACGGCGGAGTCCGCGGTGCTCTGGGGAATCGGCGCGCCGGACGCGCATCCAACGGGTGACATCGCGCTCCTGCGTGCCGCGCGGCAGGCGTACGAGAATCCCGACCTCACGCTCAAGGATCTCGATCGCCTCGCCGGGGCCTGGCGTCCAGCTCGTGGGATCGCCGCCCGGCTGCTCTGGACAGCCTTCTTCGGCATCGCGCCGACTGGCCATCCGGAGAGTTGAACCGAAATTTTGATAGCGGCCGATCTTGTGCCAGGGGACGTATCGGGCCAGGGGCTGTGGGTGACGCGCCCATGGCAGAGCGCCAAAGCTGACGGGGCGACATGGGATGCCGCATTCCGGGATCTGGCTGGCACAAGACCAGCCACTGCACGGGGGTGCCCCTCGGTGTAGTGGCCGCTTCCATGCCGGTCAGGCGATACCCGGCGCGTTCGTAGCGGGACGCATTGCTGACGCGGCATCTGGCCCGATGCGGTGGGGGACACAAGAACTTACGGGCCAGGAGGCGGACCTTCCACCATCGCACTGCTAGACCGGCGTGATCAGAGTCTTGAGCACATCACCGCTCAACGCCTGGCGCATCGCCTCATCGAATTGTGTTAGCGGATACGCCTCCGCCAGCAGAGGCTTGACATCAACCGTCCCGCGCTCGATCGCCGCGATCGACGGCGCGTATCCTCCCGGACCGAGGTGGCTGCCGTGGATGTTCAGCTCCTTGGTGTCGCCGATGATTGTCCAGTTCACCGTGGCCGGTTCATTGAAGACGCTGAACTCCACGAACGTGCCGAGCTTGCGGAGCATCTCCAGGCCCTGCATGACACCGCTCGGATGTCCGGATGCCTCGATGTAGACGTCGCAGCCATACCCGTCCGTCAACTCGCGGACCCGCGCGACTGCGTCGTCATCGGACACGTTGATCGCCACGTCGGCTCCGAGTGTTCGCGCCATCTCCAGCCGGTACGCTCGGGTGTCGAGTGCGATCAGCCGGCCAGGGTTCCGCAGCCTGGCGATCTGGAGCATGCACAGCCCGATGTTGCCCACTCCGCCGATGACGACGGTGTCGCCTTCCTGGATCTCACCGCGATCGACGGCGTGCCAGGCACAGGCCATCGGCTCGATGTAGGCTGCCTCACCGTCACTCAGCACGTCCGGAACACGGTGCACGCGAGCCTGCGCGGGT
>CADCWJ010000404.1 GCA_902806365.1 uncultured Thermomicrobiales bacterium | reverse complement strand
GATCTGCCTGGATCGCTGCGCCCTCCTCGCCGCTCGACGGTGGTGGGGCGACCCTGGGTCCTCCTGCAACAGCGCCTCGATGTACGATGACGCGCTGCCCGGTGGTGACGCATCACCCGCGTCCGCTCCGAGCAGTGCATCGGGCGGGTCCGGCGCGGCCATCATCGCGACTGCCCCGCCCCGCCGAGGTTGCTCTACAGGATCAGGACCGGTATGCGCGTGCATCCCCTCGACGGCCTCATGGATCGCGGCGGGGTCCATCCCCTGGAGCCGGCGCCGGATCTCCCGCAGCGGCAGGTACCGGTCCTTGAGGGCGCCGATCAGGAGGAGCGTGTCGAGATGCTCTTGGGTGTAGCGCGTGCCCGGCCCGGCCCCGATCGGCGGCGGCAACAGCCCCTCTCCGATGTAGTAACGAACGGTGCGGACGGTGACCCCCGCCTGCGCGGTCAGGTCATCGATCGCGTAGGTCGTCTCCGGATCGGCAATGGACTCGGATGCGGGTGGCGATGGGCGGTTCTCGGGCATGACCGGATACTCCTCCTGTCGCGCAAAAGGGGCGACGGGTCGGGCGAGATCATGAAGGGATGGCAAGGACGATGCGCATGGGTTGTGTCGACACCCGCATCGTAACAGTATGACGTATAACTGTCAATACTCTGCCTCCACGGCGTCCTCCGCTGGTTCAGGCGGGGACTGTCCGGACACGGGAAGAACACCGTTAGTCGTCAACGGTGCTCGTCTTCGGTCAGCGCCCGGTGGGCGTCCGGGGTCAGCGGCGCTCCCGACGCCATGTCTGGCTCTCCCGATGCGGGATCAGGAGCGACATCTCGAACAGTGTTCCAATGGGAACGGCGCCCGCGCCGAGTCCCGTCGAGCAGAGCAGCTTCACGCCGCTCGAACGGTCCACCACCCGAGCTGGTTTGTCCTCGCGGCCCCACCGACGCCGGGATCGGCGGACTCCCAGGTGGAATCGCCGTGGACCGTGAGGTCGTCTAGGGTGCTGTCGGCTCCGTTGCAATCGCCGCTGGCCAGAACCATGCTCATGCAGTGGGACGCCGGAGCGTCGGGGACCAGTCCCGGCATCGAACGTGGCCGCGACCGTCCCAATGGGCTCGACGCCATGGTCGGGAGGCGTCAAGGTGATCGGAGCGCATCACCGGCATGAACGCCCTTCCCCTCGCGGTGACGTTTCCGGCCCATAAGGTCGCGTGCCGGACACCGCTCTGGAGCCAGGCGGAGTAAAGGGGCCCGAGCCGGGCAAGATCGGAGCGATGCGTGCCAGGCGTGGTGGGAACCCGAGGGGAGCAAGTGGAGTGCCCCATGAGCGATGGGTCGAGATGAAAACGGAGCGGCATCACATGGACGAACGGGACATGGACCAAAACGAACGGGAGCAAGCATGACGTACGGCCCGGGCGACCCGATCGCCGGAGCGAGTCTCGGAACCTCCGACGGATGGTTTCACTGGATGGGGAGAGAGAACGCGAAGCGGTTGTTCGACCTGGAGCTGTATCTGGACACCGTTTACGGGTTCGCGCCGTTGGTCGGGCTAGCGGCTCACAAGGTCGTCGGCCAGTTCCTCCTCCACACCAGCGAGAACGGCGTGCCCGCGAGCTCCGACGCCTGGGCCGACCGCCTCAACCCCGCCGGGATGGGCGTAACGGGCGACGGCAGGCAGGATTGGCACGACTTCGGGGATGGGAGGACGGCCGCCTTCGCGCACCTGGTGCACCTGAGCCTCTACGTCTTCGGCACCGTGCCGGAGGCCTTGAGGCCCTATCAGAACGCGG
>CADCWJ010000403.1 GCA_902806365.1 uncultured Thermomicrobiales bacterium | reverse complement strand
GCTGATCAGCGTGCGCAGATGCGTACGTCTTCCGTGGTGGGGTAAACGGGAGAATCGATCTGGCACAAGCGGGCCTCGCCGGGACGGCTCCCTGGGACCCGGCCGCCATGGGACTGCGACAACGGTCGCGGTGTTGCTGCGTGCGTCCATCGACCCGGCACGGTACTGTCCGTCGCGTTCGATGGTTTCGCCCGGCCGCGGCCTAGAGCACCGATCGGCGCGGTGACGGTGCCTTCAATGTCCGTGTCCCACACGGCGGTGACGCTTTCCGGTGCGTCATGCTCGGTTCCAATGGGGCGATGGCGTGGTCATCCGTTATCGCGGTGCGGCTCCCTCCGGCGAGCGGGGCCACGAGCGGATGCCTCCATGAGATACGCAGCAAGCCCGCGATCAGCGATGATGGGCTGGTGCGCTCAACGTCGGCGCCGGGTTCACGGTGTGGTCGGCCGGGTTGGTTGCGGGAATCGAACGAGCGTCACTTTCTGAGAACATCGCATCCTCTTTCCTGATCGATCGTTGGACGCACCGGAGTGGCCTGGGGATTCCCAGTTCGCCTTTTGGACAATCCTGACGCTGAAGGGACGGGATCGCGGGATCTCGTCGCTTGGGCTGTTCGGCAGATCGACAAGTCGGACCCGCGGGTGATGATTCGAGGGTAGAGTCGGTGACCGACGTAACGCACCGGCATTCGTCGCGGATGGCGGCACGCGTTGCTTGACAGGTCGGATCTACAACGCGGTTGGAGGACCAATCGACGCCTGGATTGAGAAACGGCGCGGCGTTGGGAGGATGCGGCTGCTGGATCGATGATTGCGTTCCGTTGCGTCATGAGTGGCCAGAAGCCGATGTGGATACAGGCCCATGATGACCGGGAATGAGGCAGTATCAGGACGGGACGGCTCGTCGTGGGACGAGGCGGATGAGGAAGGGGCGCGTCCGCCGCGCCCCGGGCACTCCGGGCTGCGCTCGCCAATCGGCCTGACGTTGGGCGAGCGATACGACGTGGAAGAGGAGATCGGCTCGGGCGCCTTCTCCATCACGTACCGGGGGCGAGATGTGCGCCTTGGCCGGACCGTCGCGATCAAGGTGCTGCGCCAGACCTACGCGATCGACCCGACCTTGGTGCAACGGTTCGGGCGGGAGGCGCGCGCGGCCGCTTCGGTCGCGCAGGGAAACGTCGTCGATGTCTACGACTTCGGACGGCATGGCGACCTGCTCTATCTGGTCATGCAATTCATTGAGGGCGAAGATCTCAAGAAGCTGATCGTGCGCG
>CADCWJ010000402.1 GCA_902806365.1 uncultured Thermomicrobiales bacterium | reverse complement strand
CGAACGGATCGGTTCGGAAGACCTGGGGCTGCTCGGTGAGCTTCCGCTCGATGAGGCCAAACAGTGGCTGACATCCCTTCACGGCGTGGGATCGAAGACCGCCGCCTGTGTCCTGCTCTTTGCGCTCGGCCTGCCCGCGATGCCGGTCGACACCCATGTGCACCGGGTAGCGTTGCGGCTGGGACTCGTCCCGGCCCGAACGTCACCGGAGGCGACGGCAACGTACCTGGAGCGCATGCTTGGCGACGACGCCCAAGCCGTCTACGCTTTCCACATGGAAACGATCAACCATGGTCGATCCCTCTGCCGGGCGCTCCGTCCCGCATGCGGAGGTTGCCCACTCCGGAGACACTGTGACTACTTCCAGGACCACGAGCATGCCAACGTCACGTCGGATTCTGGACATCCTCAAACACCCCGCGCGGAGTGAAACGACACTGCTGCTCATCCGCCACGTGCAGACCGAGGCGAACATCAACCGGCTGTTGGTGGGAATGACCGATGTGCCGCTCGATCCCATCGGCGAATTGCAGGCGCAGCGAATTGGCGAGCATATGAGGAGCGTACCGATCGACGCGCTGGTGACGAGCCCACTCAAGCGTGCGCGCGACACTGCTCACCAGATCAGCGTCGCGACCGGCCACACCCCGGTGGTGGTGCCGGGCCTCTCGGAAATGAACTTTGGGCGGGCGGAAGGGCTGACCATGGAGCAGGTGACCGCGCAATTCCCCGAGCTGATGGCGCTTCGAGACGATAATGATGCTACCTTCGCCTGGCCCGATGGCGACCATCGGGTGAGCTTTCACGATCGGGTCTACGCCACGTTCCTGGGGTTGATCGAACGCTACGACCGGCAGCGGCTCGCCGTTGTCTGCCATGGAGGGGTGATCGGATCGTTCTTCGCACAGATCGAAGGTGGGTCGCCGAACGATTTCGCCCGGTATGCCGTGGCGAATTGCAGCATCACCCACCTCGTGGTGACGGCCGAGCACACCGAGGTGCATCTCTGGAACGACGTCACGCATCTCGACCAGGTGCAGATCGAGCCGTGGGGCATCTACCCGACGAGTCCGCCCGATTAGCCATCGGGTGTCATCGCGCACAAACTGGAGTTCGCCATGAGTTCGCTCACGGTTCTCGGCGGCAGTGCGGCATCAGTCAACACCGGTCAGGGTTGCTCCGGCATGCTCGTCTCCAGCGGGCAGACGAGCATCGTCGTCGATCTTGGCCCCGGCACGCTTCTGGAGCTGCGCAAGCACGCCGACTTCCGGACGCTTGACGCGTTGGTGCTGTCGCATCTCCATATCGACCATATGCTGGACATCTTCGCGCTTCGCTTCGCCCTCTCCTACAATCCGATCAGGCCAACCAGAAAGCTGCCGCTGTGGCTGCCACCCGGCGGCCTGGAGTTCTTCGATCGGGTCGCCCAGGTCTTCTCCGCGAACGAAGACCCCGCGGCCTACTTCACGGACGTTTTCGATTTGGGCGAGTTCGACCCGGAGGGACACCTCGAGATCGGGGAGCTGACCTTGTCGTTTCATCCCACCGTCCACTACGTTCCGTGCTGGGCGGTGCGCCTGCGCCCGGCAGACCGACAAGGAGATCTGGTCTACACCGCCGATTATGGCCCGGCCTCGGGGCTCGAAGGATTCGCCCGGAATGCATCGGTGCTGGTTTCCGAAGCGACATCACCCGAGCCCGCAATCGAGGATCGCTCGCTCTCGGGGCACGTGACCGTGAGCGAGGCCGTTGCCCTGGCGAACGCCATCGGCGCGGGAACACTCGTTTTGACGCACATGTACGAAGAGAACGATCCCACCGCGTTCCGTGACCGCGCCACGACGATCTTTGACCGGGAAGTCCAGGTCGCGACACCGGGTCTGGTCGTCCAGTGGTGAGCGAAGGTCGACCGCTGATCGATGTCCCAGGCGTGAGGATCGGTCATGCGACAGATCACGACGCCCGGACCGGATGCACGGTCGTCCTCTTCGAACGGCCGACGCTTGCCGCGGTCGAAGTGCGCGGCGCGGCGCCGGGCACCAGGGAGCTCGAT
>CADCWJ010000401.1 GCA_902806365.1 uncultured Thermomicrobiales bacterium | reverse complement strand
GGTAGCCCTCGGCGGGCTTGTCGGAATCCCCGAGGCCGCGAAGGTCCGGAACGATCACCGTGTAACCCGCCTTGGCGAGCGTCGGCATCACGCCACTCCATTCGCGCCAGGTGAACGGCCAGCCGTGCAGGAGCACCACCGCCGGACCGTCGCCGACGACGTCCGCCACATCGTGCGGGAACTCGGCTTCGACACGGTGGACTTGGTCGGGACGGACATTGGCGGGATGGTGGCGGCTTCATGGGCGCTGCATCACCCGGCCGAGATCAGACGCCTGGTGCTGGCGGAGTTCCTGATCCCGGGCTTCGGTCTCGAAGAGCTTATGAACCCGGCGACCGGCGGTTACTGGCATTTCGGTTTCTTCGCTCAGGTGGATGTCGCCACGATGCTGGTCGAGGGCAAGGAAGCCAAGTGGCTGGGCGGAACGTGGAGCCGGATGTCGCCCATGAACGGTATCACCGCCGATGATCGCGAGGAACTGCTGCGAACCTACGGCAATGCAGACGGCATGCGCGCGGGCTTCCGGCACTATGCGGCGATGCTCGACGACGGGAAGGCCAACCGCGCGGCGTTCCGGGAGAAGCTGACCATGCCGGTGCTGGTCCTCAACGGTGAAAAGGGCATTCCGCAGCAACAGACTCTGGCGAACGTCGAGCGGGTGTTTGCGACCGTCGAACACGACAAGGTTCCTTCGGCCGGCCACGCCTTCGCCGCCGATCGCCCGGACTGGACGGCGGATCGGATCATCGACTTCTTCGGTCCGGCACGGGCCAAGAGTAAGAAGGCACGACCGTGACCGGACCACACGTCGATCGTGGACGAGGTCAAGGTGACGGTCCGGGCGCTGCGAACGCCGCCGCGGCAAGCGGGAAGGTGAACTGATATGGTCAATCCCGACCTCATCGTGCTGGCAGGGGCCAGCGGCGATCTCGGCACCCGGATCGCACGGGCTTCGGTCGGACGTGGCGCGAAGGTCCGCGCCATCGTCCGGCCGAACATGCCCTCGGATCAGCGGCACAGGCTCGAGGCGCTTGGCCTCGAACTCGCTCCTGCCGATCTGCTGGATCGCGAAGCGCTGGCGCAGGCCTGCACCGGAGCGATCTGCGTCGTTTCCGCGCTTAATGGCTTGCACGACGTCATCGTCGACCGGCAGACTGTGTTGATCGAGGCTGCCGCTCAAGCTGGCGTCGCACGCTTCATCCCGTCCGACTTCTCGGAGGACTTCACCAAGACGACGCCCGGGCGGAACCGGAACCTGGACCTCCGGCGCGAATTCATGCGTGTTGCCGACCGGGTGCCGATCCGCGTCACGTCCGTCCTCAACGGCGCCTTCATGGACATGCTCGGCGCCGAGATGCCGATCGTCCAGCCCGGCATTCGCCGTGTTCTCTACTGGCGGAGCGCCGACCAGCTGCTCGACTTCACCACCAAGGACGATCTCGCGGCCTTCACCGCGCACG
>CADCWJ010000400.1 GCA_902806365.1 uncultured Thermomicrobiales bacterium | reverse complement strand
TCGATCGACCCCGACATGTTCCGCGAAGAGTACCGGACCGTCTTCGCCGGGGACGAGCGCTGGCAGAACCTCCCCGTGCCCGAAGGCAATCTGTACGAGTGGAAAGCGGATTCGACGTACGTCCAGGAACCGCCATTCTTCGCGGATCTCGAAGGCGAGCGCGGTGCCATCGCGGACATCACCGGCGCCCGGGTGCTGGCCCTTGTCGGCGATTCGGTGACGACCGACCACATCTCCCCGGCGGGCTCGATCGCCAAGGCAAGCCCGGCCGGCCAGTTCCTGCTCGATCACGGCGTGAGCCAGCCCGACTTCAACTCCTACGGCTCGCGCCGTGGCAACCACGAGGTGATGATCCGCGGCACGTTCGCCAACATCCGCCTGAAGAACCAGCTCGCCGGCGGCAAGGAAGGGAACTGGACAAAGCACTTCCCGACCGGCGAGATCACCAACATCTACGAGGCGTCCCAGCGTTACCAGGCCGACGGGACTCCGCTGGTCGTGATTGCCGGCAAGGAGTACGGAACCGGTTCCTCGCGCGACTGGGCGGCCAAGGGCACGCTCCTGCTCGGGGTCAAGGCGGTGATCGCCGAGAGCTTCGAGCGCATCCACCGCTCCAACCTCGTTGGGATGGGGGTGCTGCCACTGCAGTTCCGGAACGGGGAGAACGCGGCCTCGCTTGGGCTGACGGGGGAGGAGACGTTCGAGATCGTCGACATCGACGCCCAGCTCAAGCCGAAGGCGACGATTCCCGTCAAGGCGACCCGCTCCGACGGGACCGACATCACCTTCGACACGACGATCCGGGTCGACAGCGCGGTCGATGTCCGGTACTACCGCAACGGCGGGATCCTGCCGACGGTGCTCCGCCGCCTGATGGAGGCGGAGGCGTGATCCGCTAGCGCTCTCCCCTCCTTGTCATTCTGTAGCGCAGCGATGGGCCGCATCCGCTCGAACCCTTCGGGTTCGCCTGTTGGCAATTTCTCGCAGCCGATCCGCGGATCGGCCAGATGCATATCGTGGACTGGCATTTCGTCGGTCTGCGGACCTCCCCAACAGATCTCTCCGCTTCGCTGCGAGATGACAACAAACGACTGGTGGGCGTACACAAGCATGACGACACTGATCCGCCCGCGGTCAAGCCCATCTTTAAGGAGTCGCCGTGCGCAGTTACCTCACGCACCTTGAATGCTCGAACTGCGCGGCGACCTTTCCCGCCGACCGGCTCATCACCACCTGTCCGGCATGCGCCAAGGTGCTCTACGCGCGGTACGATCTCGCCGCCGCCGCGCGGGAGATGACGCCCGAGGCGCTCGCCAGCCGCCCCTGGAACCTCTGGCGCTACGCCGGGATCCTGCCGGTCGTCGATCCCGTCCACCGGCTCACGATCGGCGAGGGCGGCACGCCGCTGCTGGAGGCGCCCGCGCTCGGCAACGCCTTCGGCCTGGACCGCCTGCTCGTCAAGGATGAGGGCCAGAACCCGACCGGGTCGTTCAAGGCACGCGGTCTCGGCATGGCTGTCTCCCGCGCGAAGGAACTTGGGGCCAATGCCCTGGCGATCCCTTCCGCCGGCAACGCTGCTTCGGCGATGGCCGCCTACGCCGCCCGCGCCGGAATCCCCGCTTACGTCTTCATGCCTGCCGATACCCCGGCGGTGATGAAGGCGGAATGTCGTGCCTATGGCGCTCATGTCTTCCTCGTCGATGGCCTCATCAACGATGCCGGCAAGGTGGCGCGCGAGGCGGGGCCCCACTTCGACTGGTTCGACGTCTCGACGCTGAAGGAGCCCTATCGCGCCGAAGGCAAGAAGACGATGGGGATCGAGCTGGTCGAGCAACTCGGCTGGCGCGTCCCGGACGCAATCGTCTACCCGACCGGCGGTGGGACCGGGATCGTCGGGATGTGGAAGGCCTTCGCCGAGCTGGAGGAAATGGGGCTGATCGGCCCCAGGCGCCCGAAGATGATCGTGGTCCAGGCGGAGGGATGTGCTCCGATCGTGCGCGCGTACGAGGCGGGCGAGCGCCACGCCGGTCTCTGGGACCACGCGAGCACGGTCGCGGCGGGGTTGAGAGTGCCGGTCGCGATCGGCGACTACCTGATCCTCGATGCGATTCGCGAAAGCGGCGGGACCGCGCTGACGGTCTCCGACGCCGAGCTGATGGAGGGCGTCGATCTCGCCGCTGTGCACGAGGGCCTGTTTGTCTCTCCGGAAGCCGGTGCCGCCTACGTCGCGACCCGGAGGCTGTGCGAGAGCGGCTTTCTGGAGCGGGACGACGAGGTCGTGATCTTCTCGACCGGCAGCGGCATGAAGCACACCGAGCTGATCCCCACCGGCTCCGATGCCTTTCCGATCCTAAACCCCAATGCCTCTGCGCCGGATCTCGCCGCCGCGATCAGCACAGTCTAGCGGTAACCTCGGTCAGAGGCCGCGATCGTGCGGTATCGTACGCGAGGAACGGGGTAGCCCGCTGATCGATTTTTGGACGCTGGGGGCGGACATGGTGATGCACGGGCCGGTGGAATCCGGCAGCGGCGATGGTTGTGCCTGAGCCCGGGAGCAGGATCGAAGTGGCCGCCATCGTCGGCAGCCTCCGACGCCACTCCTTCAATCGGTCGCTGCTCCGTTCGGCCATGCTCGTGCAGCCCGAAGCGATGCACATCTACGAGGTCACGATCGACGATCTGCCGTTCTTCAACGAAGACCTCGAACGCCAGGGCGATCCACCACCCGTTCAACGCTTCAAGCAGCAGCTCGACCGGGCCGATGCGATCCTCATCCTCACCCCGGAGTATGGCTACTCCATTCCTGGCGTACTCAAGAACGCCATCGATTGGGCGTCGCGCCCGGCCAACCGCTCGGTCCTCCGCGGCAAGCCGGCTGGGATCATGGGCGCCTCGGCCGGACGCGCCGGTACGACGCGGGCGCAGTTGCACCTGCGCCAGATCTTCGTGCAGCTCGGAGCTGTGCCGATGCCTGGTCCCGAGCTCGATGTGACGTTCGCGCCGGACAAGTTCAACGCCCTCGGCGAGTTGTCGGACCAGACTGCGCTCGATGGCATGAAGCAATTGCTCACCGCGCTGGTGAAATGGACAAACCTGGTCGGACGGTAGGCTGTTCGCCTATTGGGCGAGCCTCAATGGAGATATCGATGACCCCAGACCCAGCGGGATGGACGCGGCGGGCGGTAATCGGTGGCGGAATCGGTGCCCTCGGTGGGGCGCTCGCGGTTCCGTCGCTGGCGCGCGGCGCTCACCGGCAGACACCGGGCGCAAGTCCTGTCGCAGGAGAAGGCCGCGAGGCGTTCCTGATCGATACCGCCGCGCTCCTTGGCGAACGCCAGGACACGGAGCTCCGGCTGACCGCGCTGATGCCCCCGGATACGTTCGTCGCCGGGCATATCCCAGGATCCGTCACGGTCGACTGGCCCGCTCTGGAGTTGCCGGCGACCACCGACGACGCGATCTCGGTCTGGACGGAGCGGATGCAGCCGTTCGTGGCGTCGCTCGGATCCGGGTCGCAATTCGGCGTCGTGATCTACGACGAGGGATCGTTGTTCGCCTGCCGCCTGTGGTGGGTGCTCGAGTACCTTGGTCACGGCAACAAGCGCATCCTCGATGGCGGGCTTCCGGCCTGGACTGCCGCCGGGCAGCCGGCGGAGACTGGCGAGGCAAACCCAATCACGACTCCCGGGTTCGAGGATTTTCCGCTCCGGCCCGACGTGTTGGCGCCGATCGGCGAGGTCGCGAGCGCCGTCGATGACCCCGGCGTCGTGTTCATTGATGCCCGCAACGCCGACGAGTACGCGGCGGGCCACATTCCCGGGGCCGTGAATATCCCGTATCAGATGAACGCCGAGCCCGAACCGCCGCGTTTCTGGAAGGCGGACGACGCGCTACTGGCCTTGTACGCGGACGCCGGGGTCACACCGGACAAGCGCGTGATCCCGTACTGCTCCACGGGAGTTCGCTCCGCCGTCACATGGTTCACGTTGCGGATGCTCGGCTTTCGCGACACGTCCCTGTTCAGCGGTTCCTGGGCGGAATGGAGCGCCAACCCCGAGCTCCCGGTGACGACCGGGCCGAATCCGTGATTCGGCACCAGCGCCTCGAATTCGCCGCGAGACGCCAGGGCTGAGTGGGTTAGGGCCAGGAGGCGGCATCACATGTGTGCGCCAGTGCCAGCCGCCAGCGCCGCGAGATAGCGCCGGGGTGACCCGACGACTGACTGTACGCTGAGCCGGACGAAGAGTGGCACCGGGATCGTCCTTGGAACTGCCGGCATGTGAATGTCAGCCAGTGAGGATCGCTCCATCCCGGCGTTCCCATCCCGCCTGGAACAGGCGCAGAAAATGCTTCTCGGCATAGGGGTACCTGGCTGCTTCTTCCTGATGGAGCGTGACGCCAAACCCTGGGCCGTCCGGTACCTCGATGTAACCATCAACAATGTCGACGTATCCGGACATCACATTGCGGCTCCATGGAACCAGAAAATCGTCAAAGCACTCCTGGATCAGCATGTTCGGCAATGTCGAGCAGACGTGCGTGTTGATGACCGTCGTCAGCGGGCTCTGGGCATTGTGAGGAGCGACGAACGCCTCATACCCTTCGGCCAGGGCAGCGACCTTCAACAACCCGGACACCCCTCCGCAGTTCAGGATCTCCGGCTGGATGACATCGATCACGCGCGTTTCCAGAAGCTGTGCGAACTCGGTCTTCCGCTGCAGGCGCTCGCCGGCCACAACGCGCACGGGAATCGCCCGGGCAACTTCCGCTGTGGCTTCGGCTTCCGTCGACATGACGGGTGTTTCAAACCACATCGGGCGGAAGTCGGCGATGGCATTACCGACCTCGATGGCTGTGGAGACCGAGAAGCGGTCGTGCCCCTCGATCAGGATATCGACCGCATCTCCGACCGCGTCCCGAACCGCCCCGATGATCTCAAGGGACAAATCCAGTTCCTGCCGATCGATGAAGCGGTAGGCGTTCCCGAACGGGTCGAACTTGAGCGCGGTGTACCCCATGCGCGCGACCTCGGCTGCCCGCTCCGCGAAAAACCCGGGATCGCGTGGCCCCTGGTACCAGCCGTTCGCGTACGCTCTCAGCCGCGGACGCAGCTTTCCACCAAGCAGTTGCCATACCGGCACCCCGAGCGACTTTCCAAGAATGTCCCAGCACGCCATTTCGATGCCGGACATCGCGGAATTGGTATGGAGGAAGATGCCCTTGTAGAGGCTGTCCCAGACAGCACCGATATTCCGCGGGTCGTGTCCGATATAGAGCGGCTTCATCTCGTGAACCGCCGCTTCCGCTGGGCGAGTGGCCAGGCCGCTCGTCGCCTCACCGAGACCGGTGATCCCTTCGTCGGTCAGGAGTTCGACAAACAGCCAGTTCTTCCAGGGGTTGCCAATAACCGTGGTCCTGACGTCGATGATCTTCACGCGTACGTCTCGCTTCCTTCTGCGATGAGCCGCCCATTGCCCGAAGTCTCTTGCGCCAGGAGTTCCCATCGCGTGGTCGTCAGTGCGCCGGCCAGTCCTGCCGGGTTGCTACCATGTGCCGGGCATCGCGCGACCGATCGGCTGCCGGCACCTGTTCCATGAGGTGGCATGCCGGGGCCGCTACTCCCGAGGCTGGGTGAGAAGCGGAGCGGTCGTGAAGAGCGAACTGATGCCGGCAAGAATGTGATCGAGCTCTTTGTGGTCGAAATCGTCCAGGACACTCATGCCCGGGCCTCGGAGGGTGGCCGTGTTCAACACCCCGCGACGCCGGAGCACCTCCTTGTACACTGTGGCGCCGTAGAGCGATTCCATATTGAGGAGTGGCAGGAGGCGATTGAAGATGTCACGGGCGCCGTGCTCGTCCCCGGCTTCGAGCGCATTCCATAGCGCTACATGGACATCGGTTACTTCGCATGCCGGCATCGTCCCGCACGCGCCTCTTCGGTATTCGTCGATAAGAAATCGACCTGCCATGCCGCCCATCACACCTTTGAGGCGTGGACCAGCTGACTCGAGAATCTGCGTCATGACCTGACCAGGGGGGCTTGTCTCTTCCTTGATGTATTCCACGCCGTCGATGTGCTGCACAAGGTCGCTCATGAAGGACGCTATGAGCGGTGTGCCTATCGGAGCCGGGTAGTTCTGGATGAAGACCGGCAGTTGCGCATTCCCCGCGACAACACGGAAGTACTCGGTGATCTCTCCGTGCGTTGCCTTTCTCACATACGGGGGCATCGCAATGACCGCGTCTGCACCGATCGCGCGTGCATGGCGTGCGAACACCGCCGCGTGATGGCTGGTTGACCCTGAGACTCCAATGACGACCGGAACCCGGTGGTTGGTCGTTTCAGTCACGATCTGCGCTACCCGCAGTCGCTCCTGATCCGTGAGACTGGAAAACTCACTGGCATTGACGGGGGCGACGATCCCGTGTGCACCCGCCTGGATGCAGAAATCGATACATCTGCGCAGGCTGCTTTCGTCGACATTGCCCTCAATGTCAAAAGGAGTGACAGGAATAGTGAACACCCCTCGGAATTGCGCCATGATTCCCCACCTCGCCTGCCACCTGTACATCTGTTGTCCTTGGCTCACCGTAAGGAGCAGCGTAGATCTTTTGGGATGACTACGTCAATATATGGGATACACTTCCAATAGTTGGAAGTGCGGCCCCGGACAAGGGCGGTGTGACGTCTTCTGGTTCGGTGAGCCACCTGAACCG
>CADCWJ010000399.1 GCA_902806365.1 uncultured Thermomicrobiales bacterium | reverse complement strand
GTCGCGGCGGGCTTCAGCGGGCACGGCTTCTGCCTCGGGCCGGTGACCGGCGAGATCCTGGCCGACCTGGCAACGACCGGGACCACGTCATATCCAGTCGACCCGTTCGCCCGCGCCCGGTTCGATGGGGTTTACGCACCGGAAGGGGTGGCCTCAGGGGTGACGTTGCACGGCTAGTGACACCGCCGCTATTCCCCCTGTTCGATTTCCGGTTAACCCACAGGCCGGGGCCCTGAGCCAATCGCTATCCTGATCGCGGATGGGTCACACGTCGAGCCCGAACCCGCCGTTCCATGATTGCCGGACCAGGAGCACCCGATGTTGTACGTCTCTACCTCTCTTCTCGCGCGGGTGATCGGCGTGATCCAGCTTGATGCGCCGACGATCCGCTCGATCACCCGCGACCCGCGCGGAACGTGGCAGGCGGCGGCGGTCGTCGCGGTCGTGGCGTTCGCGGTCGCGCTCGGCAGCGTCGATGCCGCGCCACCCGCACCCCTGCTGCTGCTGATTGCCGGCCTGATCGTATGGAGCCTTCGCAGCGGTCACGCGGCGGGTGCGCTCCGGCATCTGGATCGTGACAACCGTCATATCGGGACAGCCCGATTCGCCCGTGCCAGGATGCGACGGTTCCGGGCGCACGGCTCCCTCGCCACCATCCCGACATGGGCCAGGATCGCCGCTGCCATGATCGCGCTCTACGTCCTCTTCTTCTGGGTGATCGGGGGATTCCTGCTCCCGGTGCTGGCTTGGCTGATCTTCTCGGGTGTAGCGTTCTACGCCGGGACTCACCTCTTCGGCGAGCCGACGACGCGGGCGGAATTCCTGCCGATCCTGCGGCTGGCCGGGTTCGCGCTGGCGCCCGGGGTCCTGGCGATCTTCAACGTGGTTCCACTGATCGGGGACATCGCGATGCTGGTCGGGGTCGTCTGGGGGCTTGTCGCGGTCACGTTTGCGATCCGCCAGACGATGATGTTCGGGACGGTGCGGGCGGTCCTGACGGCGGCCACCTCGGCATTGGTGACGCTGGTGAGCTGCGGCCTGCTGGTTGCCCTTTTCGGATAGCCAGGGCGCCACATTGCTGGAGTGGGCGGGATCGTGCCGGAAGCGCCACTGTTCGGACGCCAGCCGCTTTGCCATCATGCGGCGAACCGGGTTCCTACCGATACGACGCTGATGGTCTCCTCGGGAAACATGTCCCGCAAGGCGGGGAAAGGGCGGCACCGTGCAAACCACAGGACAGGGCATTCTCGACCGGGCGATGCGCGTGATCCGGCTCGACCTGCCGGCCTACCGCGACATCGAGCTGGACAAGAAAGCCACAGCCGAGGCCGCGATTGTCGTCGGCGTCGTCGCCCTCGCGACGGCGATCGGCAGCCTGCGCGGGGACGACTGACTTCTGAACGCGATCGTCGGGTTGATCGGGACGTTTCTTGGCTGGGTCATTTTCGCGGCATCGACGTTCTTCTTCGGGCGGAACGTGTTCGGCGTTCCCGCCAGCGAGATCTCGGTCGAAGGGCTCATGCGAACGCAAGGGTACGCCCACGCCCCCGGCATCCTCGGTGTCTTTGGGTTCATCCCGGCCCTCGGCTGGATCGCCGTGCTGGTGGCCGGCATCTGGTCGCTGGTGACGGCGATCATCGCGATCCGCGAGTCGTTGAACGTGGGCACCGGCAAGGCGATCCTGGTCGGGCTGATCGCCGCCATCGCGGCAGGAATCGTGATCGGGATCATCCGCCTGATCTTCAACCTGGACTTCAACTCCGGCGGCTTCTAGGATGTGGCCCCGGCATGGCTGATCCCGGGTCACTTCGTCTCCATGCGGGAACCGGCGCTCATCCTCGATGCGCCGGGCCATCACCGGGTTACCGTGCGATGGCCGCGCCACATCGATTTCCGGTCGTGGGCGATCCCTCTCATGGCGACGTGCCGCCATCCCCTGTGGCTCCAGCAGCGCATGAGGCGGTGAAGCGGCAAGGGATTCCCCGGCGGAGGCGAGACGCGCAGCAGCGGGCTACTGCATTGGCACGAAGCACCCTCCGTCTCCAACAGGCACAACTCCGGTAAACCGCTGTAGCGCCCCTGAGCCACTACCGCCGGCATCAGGAGGAGAAAGGCCGTTTCGTTGACACACGATACCCGGCGAGCCGAAATCCGGATCGTCGACCCGGAAGAGTTCAGCACCTTCACCGTCAATCACTACGCATTCGGGGCGACGCCATCCGAGCCGAACGCTGACGAACGCCGCGCCTGGATCAGGTACGCCGCGAAGACGACGCCGGTCGCCGCCTTTGTCGACGGCAAGCCCGTCGCGACCGCGACCTTCCCGGCGATGACCCAGAACGTGCGCGGGGCGGTGCTCCCGATGACCGGTGTCGGCGGGGTCGCCTCGCTGCCGGAAGGGCGACGCCAGGGGTACGTGCGCCAGGTGATGGCGTTCGGGTTTGGCCTGATGCGGGAGGGTGGCGTGCCGGTGTCGACGCTCTATCCCTTCCGGGAGTCGTTCTATGAACGCCTCGGCTACGCCGGTTTCCCGACACCCCGTTACGCCACGCTGAAGCCGGGCGACCTGGCGCCGCTGGTGCGGATGCCGGCAGGTGCCGGGATCGAGCAGCTTCCGATGGCAGAGGGGTTTGAAACGTGGCGGTCGTTTCTGGAGCGGCTCCAGGGCACCGTCCACGGCTTTTCGCTCAAGGATGTCTCGAACAGCGTTCGCCTCAGGGACGACAACGCATCCTGGGTCGCGCTCGCGCGCGAGGGAACCACCGTCACCGGCGCGATGACGTTCCGGATCACCGGCTACACCGGCGAACTGCGCGCCGACACGTTCTACACGACGACGAGCGCGGCCCGCTACGGACTGCTGGGGTGGATCGGCCGCCACGTCGATCAGGTGAAGACGGCACACATCAAGCTCGGCCCACAGGAGTTCCCGGAACTCTGGTACCGGGATCTGGCGGCGCAGAGCTCGACGGTCGATGCCGATGCCTGGCCGGCGCCGATGGCGCGGATCATCTCGGTGGCCGGCCTGAACGGGATCGCCGCGGGCGCCGCGAACATCGCGCTCGATGTGAGCGACGAACTCTGCCCGTGGAACGATGGGCCCTGGACGCTCTCGGGCGAGGGCGGGCGGTTGGCGGTCTCGCCGCGGGCTGGCTTGCTCCCCGGCGAGACCGCTTGCACACTGACGATCCAGGGGCTGTCAGCCCTGGTGTATTGCGGGCACGATCCCGCGGATTTCGTCTATCGCGGCTGGGGCGATCCGGATCCGGACGCCCAGGCAGCCTTGCGCACCCTCTTCCCGACTGCCTTCCCCGTCCTCCACGAGCAGTTCTAGCCCGCAGCGGACCATGTGTAGGGGCCGCCCTGGTGGGGGGCCGGTGAAGCGCAGCTTCACGGTGAGCCCACCAGGGCCAGCGAACGCCTCAATCGACCGTGCCGGCCGCGAAAATCGCCACTGCAGGCTGGATAGGGAACGTCATGGACGACGATCTGACGCGACACTTCGCGCTCTTCTACGACGTGGTGGTCGACTACGTCGCCCGCCGCTCGGCATTCCGGGCGGACCATCTCGCACTGGTCCGGGAGGCACATCGTCGCGGAGAACTGGTGCTCGCTGGCGCGTTTGCCGATCCGGTCGATGGCGCGTTACTGGTGTTCCGGGCACCCGACCGGTCGGTCGTGGAGGCGTTCGCCCGCAGCGACCCCTACGTCGTCAACGGGCTGGTCACCCGATGGCACGTTCGCGAGTGGTCGGTGGTGCCGCTGGCGTAACCACGACACGTCACGAAAGGTGCCCCGCTGAGGGGATATGGACGTGTCCCTCGAATGTGCTCATGATCTCGCCACAGGCCGCCGTTGAGGCGACCTGTGGCGAACGGCGATATGAAGCGGCGAAGATCAGCCTTCGAGGAGGAGCGACTCCGGATCCTCGATCAGTTCCTTGATCTTGACCAGGAACTGGACGGCCTCGCGGCCATCGACCACGCGGTGGTCGTACGAGAGGGCGACATACATCATCGGACGGATCACGACCTCACCGTCGCGCGCGACCGGCCGCTGCTGAATCGTATGCATCCCGAGGATGCCGACCTGCGGCGTGTTGAGGATCGGCGTCGAGAGCAGTGAGCCAAAGATGCCGCCATTCGTCAGCGTGAAGGTGCCACCCTGGAGCTCGGCCAGGGAGAGCTTGTTCTCGCGCGCCTTCCCTGCCAGCTCCACGATCTCGCGCTCGATCTCCGCGAAGCTCTTCCGGTCCGCGTCGCGCACGACCGGGACGACGAGCCCCTCCTCGACACCGACGGCGATCCCAATGTCGTAATACTTCTTGAGCACCAGCTCGCTGCCCTGCAGCTCGGCGTTGACCCGGGGGAGGGCCTTGAGCGCGCCGATCGCCGCCTTCGTGAAGAAGGACATGAAGCCGAGCCCGACGCCGTGGCGCTCCTTGAAGGCATCCTTGCGGCGCGACCGCACCTCCATTACGGCGGTCAAGTCGACCTCGTTGAACGTGGTCAGGATCGCCGCCGTCTGCTGGGCTTCGACAAGGCGTTCCGCGATGGTTTGACGGCGGCGGGAAAGGCGAACCCGCTCCTCCCGCGCCGGATCGCCCACCGGCATCGTGGCCGGCGCCGGTGGGGGCACGTCCGGGGCTGTCGCTGCGGCGGCTACGGGCGAGGCGGCGGGTGCGGGCGCCGGAGCGGCTGGCGCCGCGCGCTGGCGGGCCACATGGGCGAGCAGATCGTCCCGCGTGATCCTGCCACCGGGTCCGGAGCCGTGAACG
>CADCWJ010000398.1 GCA_902806365.1 uncultured Thermomicrobiales bacterium | reverse complement strand
CGGAGAGAACTGCCGAAGCCACGGCAAAAGGGTCAGTCGCGGAGAGACACGGATGTTGTAAGAGTCTCTGCTCTGCTCAGCGGAACTCAGCCACAACAGCTAGGGCGCCCTGCGCGGTTAGCCTTGCTGGCTCGTTGTCCGGCCGTCAGGACACCACACCGCGCGGAGCGGAGACCGGCGCCCTCGCGCGATTCAGGCGAGGCATGGCGCTGGCGGGCTGAGCAGAGCAGAGACTCTTACAAGATCCGTGTCTCTCCGCGACTGACCCTTTTGCCGTGGCTTCGGCAGTTCTCTCCGTAAAATATGCCGATCTGCCTCACTTAACGTCGTGTAACGTCTCTTAACTCGCGTTCCTCCCCAAACCGCACGACGGTTGCGATGTGGCGGAGGAAACCTCATGCATCGACATCTCAGAAACGACTTCGACGACCGGGGCGCCTGGCTGTACGTCGAGGAAATCACACACCGGGTTGCGAACGAGTACACGGCCGCCATCTCCGCATTGCGTGTCGCGGCGGGACGGCAGCTGGGCGACGAAGCGCGATCAGCCGTCTCTGACGCGGCTCGGATGCTGGGCGCGTTCGCCGCTGCCCACATCCTACAGAGGCCGCCAAGCGGCACCGAGCACGTGGACCTGGCAGAACACCTTGGCAAGCTCTGCGCTGCGATCGCCGTAGCGCGATTCCGAGATCAGCCGATCGGGCTCTCGATACGGACGGCGTGCCCGATCCTGCTCGATGCCCACCGCTGCTGGCAGGCTGGCCTAGTCGTATCGGAGCTGATCACGAACGCGGCTCGCCATGCATTCCGGCCGGATCACCAGTCGGGCGAGATAGCAGTGAGCGTCATGATGACAGGCGGGCAGATCGTCTGTGGTGTGCATGACACCGGCATCGGCTCCCCGACATTCACGCCCGGTTCCGGCACCGCGATCGTTGATTCGCTCGCAACGGGTCTGGGTGGCCACGTGGTCCGGCGCTCCGACGCTTTCGGCACGTCCGTTGAGCTGGCGTTTCCGCAAGCGTCGGCGGGTCGCCGACCAGCGTCCGGCGACCCAGACGGGGACGATCGGTCGCCGTCCTTCCACTCTCTCTCGGAAGCACGCGCTCCCGCCCTTTCGATCCTCGGCGCCTGAGGAGGAACCACCATGCTCGACACCATCACAACCACTTGTCGCGAAACCACCCGCCGGGGCGTCCTCACGGACGCGGCGGTCCTGGCAGCGACGCTCTCACTCGCGGCCGCCGGCCCGGCCGTTGCCGCTCCGAACTCACGGGTACCCGTAGTCAGGCCTTCACAGCGAAAGGGACATGAGATGAACAGCGTTGCGATGAATGACGGAGCGGACATCTTCTACAAGGACTGGGGATCGGGCCAGCCGGTCGTGTTCAGCCATGGCTGGCCCCTCACCGCGGACGCGTTCGAAGACCAAATGTTCTACCTCGCTTCCCAAGGCTTTCGTTGCATCGCCCACGATCGCCGCGGCCACGGCAGGTCGAGCCAGACCTGGCAAGGCAACGACATGGACACTTACGCCGACGACCTGGCGCAACTCGTCCAAGCGCTCGACCTCCGGGACGCCATCCATGTGGGCCACTCAACCGGCGGCGGCGAGGTCACCCGATATATCGGCCGGCACGGTACCAAACGGGTTGCGAGGGCGGTACTCATCGGCGCAATCCCGCCCTTGATGCTGAAGACGGCAGCCAATCCGGACGGCACTCCGATCGCGGCCTTCGACCAGATCCGGGCCAATGTCGTGGCCGACCGCTCGCAGTTCTGGAAGGACCTGAGCCTGCCCTTCTACGGCTACAACCGAGAAGGGGCGAAAGTCTCCGAGGGTATACGCGAGGACTTCTGGCGACAAAGCATGATGGCCGGATTTCCTGCCTCTTACTTCTGCGTGAAAGTCTTCTCCGAAACCGACCTGACCGAGGACCTGAAGAAGATCGACGTTCCGACGCTCGTGATCCACGGCGATGACGATCAGATCGTGCCGATCAAGGCGTCGGCCCTCCTCTCTTCGGAGCTGATCCCGAACGCGACGCTTAAGGTCTACGAGGGCGCGCCGCATGGTTTGGCGACGACCCACAAGGACCGACTCAACCAGGATCTGCTGGCCTTCATCAGGAACTCAGCCTGACGCCGATCGGCCGGGCGCGGCGGCCCGGGAGCATCCAAGCTCCCTCTGCCTAAGTCCGCGACGCATTCGGATCACGTCAATCGACATACGATCACTCGACTTTCGAGAAAGAGGAGGTCATCATGAGAAGGACTTTTATCCTGGCCGCAGCGGTGCTGGTCGGCGGCGCAGCCTTGGCAGTAAGCGCCGCGCAATCGCAGCAGCCAGGGATCATGCGCACCGAGCTGCTGCGACACGACCTCAGCGTTTCCGGACGCGAGCTGATCCAGGTGCGCGTGGATTTCGCTCCCGGGCTGGGCTTCCCGCCTCACAGCCATCCCGGCGAGGAGATCGCCACCGTCCTCGAGGGCCAGCTGGAATACCAGTTCGAGGGGAGGCCGCCGGTGACACTCAAGGCTGGCGAGGCTCTGTTCATCCCGGCCGGGACGATTCACTCCGCCAGGAACGTCGGCGCCGGCACCGCCTCGGAGCTCGCCACCTATCTCGTCGAGAAGGGCAAGCCGCTGGTCGCATTCGCTCCGGTGAGCGTCTCCGCGAAGTAGCAGGCGGACGGGCCCTCGTTGCGAGCGAGCCGTGAGATCAAGGAGGACATCATGACGTACGCACACCGATTCACGCCCACACGCCGTGGCTTCTGCCTGTGCTGCCTCGGAGCAACGACCTTCGCGGCCTCAGGAGGCTGGCTGTCTCCCGGGAGGGTCTTCGCGGAGGCCCGTGGGATCGTCGAGAGCATGCGAGCAGCGGCCGCTTCCGCGCCGATCATTGTGCATCGGCTGCGCGGGAACGTCAGCGTGCTCGAGGGTTCGGGCGGCAACATCGCCGTGCTCACCGGACCCGACGGAAAGGTCCTGGTGGACGCCGGTATTGGGGTCTCCCGCCCGAGGATCGCCGAGGCGTTGACGAAGCTCAGTGCTGATCCGATCCGGCATTTGATCAACACGCATTGGCATTTCGATCACGCCGACGGCAATGAGTGGCTGCGCGGCGAGGGGGCGACCATTCTCGCCCATGAGAATGCACGCAAGCACCTCGCCAGCGCGCAGAGGGTCGAGGATTGGAACTTCGACTTTCCTCCCTCGCCCCCGGCCGCGCTGCCGACCGAGGTCATGTCCACGGATCGAACGCTCCGTCTTAACGGCACCACCTTGGCGTTGCGGCATTACGGCCCGGCGCACACCGACGGCGATATCTCGGTGACCTTTCAGGAACCGGACATCGTGCATGCCGGGGACATCTACTGGAGCGCGGGTTACCCCTTCATCGATTACTCGACGGGCGGAAGCATCGGGGGCACGATCCGAGCCGCCGAAGCGATCCTAGCAGCGACGACCGACAGAACGATCGTCGTGCCCGGGCATGGATATCCCGCCAGCAACAAAGCCGAGCTCAGCGACTATCACGCCATGCTCGTGGATGTTCGCGACCGCGTCGCGAAGCTGAAGCAGCAAGGGCGTACGCTCGCGCAGGCGATCGAGGCCAAGCCGACCGCCGCCTACGACGCCAAGTGGGGCCAATACGCTATCGACCCCGCCTTCTTCACGCGGCTCGTCTACGCGGGCTCCTGATCTGGACCTGAGCGCGCCGGCCGCATCGACGCGCGCCGGCTTCTACGCTCGATAAAGCAACCGTCGACTCTGAGGAGAAGCTAATGACCAATCTTTCGCGCCGTGCCTTTGCACTCTCGTTTCCCGCGGCATCCATCGTCGCCGCGTCGGCCTTGTCCGGTCGAAGCGGCGGCGCGCAGGCCCAGACCCTCCAGCCCAAGGCGGTGGTTCCGGCAGCCCAGATCAAGGTCGGCCGCTTCACCGTAACGGCGCTGAGCGACGGCTATGCCGATATGCCGTTTTCCTACTTTCCGGGCCGCACGCCGCAGGAGGTCGAGCAGGCCGCCGGCGCGGCGTTCGCGGCCAAGCCCGGCGGCATCCGCTTCGTCTTCAACCAGTATCTCGTCGAGGACGGCGAGCGCCGGATCCTGATCGACACGGGTCCTGCCGGCACCCTCGGCCAGTCGGGGCAATTGCCGGACGCCCTCCAGTCGATCGGCGTTCGGCCGGACAGCATCGGGGCCGTCATCGTCACGCATATGCATCAGGACCACATGGGCGGCCTCGTCGCCGGAGGGCGGAAGAACTTTCCCGATGCCGAAGTCTATGTGGACGGGCGCGACGTTGCCTACTGGACCGATCCGGCAAAAAGGGCCGCCGCACCGGACTTTCTGAAGAACAGCTTCGACATCTCGGCCGAGATGGTGCGGCTTTATCCCAAGCTTCAGGTCATCGACGGCGAGCGCCAGATCTCGCGCGGCATCTCCATTGTGGACCTCACCGGACACACGCCGGGCCATATCGGGGTGCGGATCGAGGACGACGGGCAGAGCCTGCTGATGGTCTCCGACATGCTGTTTCCGGTCGTTCATCCCTCGGCCGCCGATGTCGGCTTCCTCTTCGAGCAGGATCGCCCGGCGGCGCAGGCCATGAGGGCCCGCTTCTTCCCGCAAGCCGCCGAGGCAAAGGCCCTGATCGCGGCGACGCACATGCCCTTCCCTGGCCTCGGCAGGATCGTGTCGGACGGCGGGCGGCTGCGCTGGCTTCCCGCGGAGTGGGCTCACCAGGGTTGAGACGCAGTGCGCGAGATACAACAGGGGGAGTTTCACATGTCACGCAAGCTCGAAGGCAAGATCGCAGTCGTGACCGGTGGCAGCAGCGGGATCGGCCTTGCCGCCGCTCGTCGCTTCGCCAGCGAAGGCGCCCATGTCTTCGTGACCGGTCGCCGCCAGGCGGAACTTGACGCGGCTGTCGCCTCCATTGGCGCCGCGACCGGCATCCGGATCGACTCCTCAAACCTGGCCGAACTCGGCACGCTGTTCGATCGGGTGAAGGAGGAGAAGGGCCGGATCGACGTACTCTTCGTCAATGCCGGCGGTGGCTCGCTGCTGCCGCTGGGTGAGATCACCGAGGCGCATTATCACGACACGTTCGACCGTAACGTGAAGGGCGTCCTGTTCACGGTGCAGAAAGCCCTGCCGCTGCTCGCAAACCACGCTTCGGTCATCCTGACTGGCTCCACCGCGGCCAGCGTGGGAACGGCCGGCTTCAGCGTCTACGGCGCGTCCAAGGCAGCCGTTCGGTCCTTCGTCCGACACTGGATCCTCGATCTGAAGGGCCGGAACATCCGGTTCAATACGCTCACCCCCGGACCGACAAAGACACCGGGCTTGGTCGATCTCGCCGGTCCGGATGCGGCTCAGCAGCAGGCCTTGCTCGATCATATGGCTTCCCTGGTTCCGATGGGGCGCGTCGGGGATCCTGACGAGATCGCCAAGGCAGCCGTGTTTCTGGCGTCGGATGAGTCCAGCTTCGTCACTGGCGCTGAGTTGTTCGTCGATGGCGGCCAGGCGCAAATCTGAGTTCCGCAGTTCGTCGGAGCTGCCGCTAAGGGAAATTTGATGGGCCACAAGCAGGCAGACCCCTTGCCGCGGCTCAGAGGAGCCGAGCGTTTTGTGATGCCCATCGTTCCCGCATCGTATTTCGGGGTGGTTCTAGGTCTCGCCGGGCTCGGAAATGCGTGGCGGGCCGCCCATCGGGTGTGGGCCCTCCCTGCGTCTATCGGCGAAGCGCTGATGCTCGTTGGGGCGCTGGTTTGGGCGGCCCT
>CADCWJ010000397.1 GCA_902806365.1 uncultured Thermomicrobiales bacterium | reverse complement strand
TCGACGATCCGGAGAAGCACTGGAAATTCTCTGTTGGCGATCTCGCCGAGCGCGAGCGGTGGGATGCCTACCGGGCGGCGTTTCAGGACGCGATCGGGCGATGCTCGACGGAGCACGCGCCATGGTACGTCATTCCGGCGAACAGGAAGTGGTATCGCAACGCGGTGATCGCGCGGATTGTCGCCGACACGATGGAGGAGATGAACCCGCGGTTTCCCGAGCCGGAAACAGGTCTCGCCTCGATCACGATTCCGGACTGACGCACCCCAAGCCTGTCCCACTCCAGGGGGCCAGCAGGTGGAGATCCCGCGAAGGCGTGGTGGTCCGGTCACGAAGCGCTGACAGGTAGCGCGCCTGAATCCCTGGCGGGAACAGGGACCGCGTTAGCGCCAGGACACAAGCACCACTTCGAGCAAGTCGATTCCCTCGACCTCGATCACGGCCATCCCGTCCCGCACGGTGACCTCAACGTCCCGCTCGGCGACCAGCAGCCTGGCCGTCACGTTCCCGGCTCCGGCGGGCAGTCGTGCCTCGATGCGTTGCCGTGGAAGCGGGAGGCTTTCGCGTATGGCGCCGCGCATTGCCATCGGGTTCGTCAGGTTGACGAGCGAGATCGCGATCGCTCCGTCGCGCTTCCGTATCGCCACGTCGACCAGACCGGGCCCCTCGATCCGGACCATGGGTGCGTCACGCAGCCCCCAAAGCAGCGCGTTGGCGATCAGCAGGCCGTGGTCCGCCTGCAGCGTTTCCCAGAAGATGGAGCCGAGGTTGAACCCGACGTAGATGGCCCGGCCCCCGGACGGCAGCTCCCGGGTGACGACCGCGGGGTCCGTTGGCGCATCGCGGGGATAGACCTCCTCCATCGGCAGGTCCGGAAAATCCGGGATGAACCGGAACGGGACCTGGGTACCCTCCCGCGCGGAGACCCGCATCAGATGGGTTCCGCCGATGATGCGTTTCGCGCCGGCCAGTCCGGTGTGAAGGCGATGTTGCCCCATGCGGGCGATGTAGTTGTTCCTGACCGGCCCGCGGCTCGGCGCGATGAGGTCAACGCCCAGCACGTCCGCCAGCCCAAAGTTGGACCGGGACGCTCCTGCTCCGTCCAGCAGGCTCGACTGGTAGGCCGCGACCAGGCTCCCGCCCGACTCCACCCACGCGCGGATCACCGCGCATTGATCGTCGCTGAGATACTCGGCGTTGGCGAGGATCAGCACCCGGAACGGCGCCAGCTCCTCGGTACTGAGCAGCTCGTCGGCAACGAGCTCGAACGGGATGCGGGCCTCCACGAGCGCCTGGTAGAAGCCATCCTCGTGCGAGAAGCGCTCCCGGCTGGCGTTGGGGCTGACGAATCGTTCCGATTGGGTGGGGTCCAGCAGGGCGACCTCCGCGGTGATCGCCATCCCGGCCAGCGCCGGCTCGATCCGCGCGTGCAGATCGAACGCCGCGACTACCGGAGCGATCCAGCGGTCGTCGGAAATCGTCGCGTTGAACTTGGTGAACCAGGGGAAGGCGCCCTGGGCGAACCCGTCGACGATCCAGGTTTTGGTCTCTTCCGGGGGCGCGACCGCATCCTTCCAGCGGTGGTGGAGCTCCGGCCCGACTGAGGTGATCAGCCCAACCGGACGGTCGCGAAACAGGCTCCGGCTTCGCTTCCCGGTGCGCCCAGCCGACCAGGGAGCCTCGATCCCGGAACGGCCCTGCTTGTCGATGAAGAAGATCGGATAGTGCCTGGCAATCAGATCCCGGTCCATGTCACGGAGCGCGAGACTGCCGACGTTGGGGATGAACCGGGCGTGCGGACGGATGTCGCGGACCGCATCGTCCCATATCCCGACCAGCTCGCTGAGCTTCCGCCGTCGCCAGGGCACGAACGCCTGCCAAGCGGGATCGTCCGGATCGTCCTGGCGGATCGGAAGGTCGAAGCCGGTGTCGTCGCGAAAGCCGCGCCGCGCGTGATCGCTGTAGGAGATCCCGCCGTGGCCCTGCCACCGGTTGGCGAAGATGGCGTCGATGTCATAGTCGCGCACGATCTCGCGCGCTACGTCGGTGATGAACTCGCGGTGGTATGGACTGAATGGACAGGTGAGCCAGATTCCGGGGTAGCTCCAGTGCTCCAGCGGAGCCCCGTTTTCGTCCAGGGCCAGCCATTCTTGGTGGGCGGCGGCGGCGTCCGCATGAACCGCATGCGGGTCGACCCGTGCCATGACGTGCATATCGAGCGCCCGTGCGCTCTTGACGACGGTGCCAAACGGGTCGGTGTCACCGAGATAGCGGCTGCGATAGTGGAACGGAATCCGGGTCGGATAATACGCGATGTACCCGCCGGCGCTGATGCAGACCGCGTTGGCCCGGCAGTCGCGCATCAGGCCACTCCAGAAATCGCCATCGAAGTGCGCCGGATCGTTCTCCGCGAACGTCAGCTGGACCCATCGATTTGCCCGCAGCGGCCAATCTCCCGACCGCCGCGTCCGTTGGTCCCTGGGTGAAAACCTCTCGATTGACATCCGAAGCCCTTCGCTCTGGCGATCGCCTGGATCGCAGGCAGCGCCCGGCCGTAGTCAGGGATACGGCTGGCCGTCGTGGACGAGCGCGATCGCCATTCTCCCGGATCATCCGGTCCTTGTCAGCCGGAAAGGCGATCCGTCGTTGCGTCCGGATGGTCAGGGGAGTGCTGGCCGACTCATCGCGGCTCAGGCGAGCCCGGGAATGGAGGTGACGTGCGCCGCCGGTCCAGGGAGATCCGGCCGGTTCGGCCAGCGGTTCCGCCTGGATGGGAGAAACCGATTTGTGCGACAGCGCCGGGATATGGCTGGGGGCTCAGTCAGTGGGAGACAGGGTCCGGAGGGCGACCTGAACCTCGTCTCCGACGATCCGGACGGCGTACTTCTCGACCGCGACCACGACCGGGAAGGACGTCGGTTCGCCGGTCCGGATGTTGAACGCTCCACCATGAAGCGGGCATTCGATCTCGTCTCCGTCGATCGTGCCGTCGGAAAGCGAGGCGTCCTCATGGGTACAGGAATCGTTGATCGCGTGCAGCTCGCCATCGAGATTGATCAGGCAGACCGGCTCATCGCCCACTTCGACATAGGCGAGCTCGCCGGGGTCCAAAAATCCCACCTTGGCGACCGTCACAAAACCATCTGGCTCAGTCATGCGGGGTGCTCGATTCGTTTCACTATCGGGCGGGGTCTGGTGTTAAAGCCACGACGTTCGCTGGCGGAGCCGCGGGCGGACATATTCGACTTCGCTCAGTGCAGGCGCCCGCGGACGCGATTCCCATGCATTTGGTTCGCGTCGATGTCCGCTAGTCCGCCCCTACAACTGCCGATTGCCAGAGTTCAGACCTCGTCCAGCGCGGCGTTGGCGTGGTCGACGCCGTAGACGCCGGCCTTGAGCACCTTGAGCCCCAGCAAGGCACACTTCATCCGGGCCGGGCTGACGGGAATCCCGATCTCGTCGAGCAGCTCGTCCTTGCCGATCCCCTTGACCTCGGCGAGGGTCTTGCCCTCGGCCATCTCGGTCAGGATCGAGGCGGACGCCTGGCTGACGGCGCAGCCCCGGCCCGAGAACCGGATCTCCGAGACGTGATCGTCGCGGACGCGGACATCGATCCGGATCTCGTCGCCGCACATCGGGTTGACGTCTTCGTAGGTGAAATCGGCCGGATCGAGGGTACCCCGGTTCCGGGGATGCTTCGAATGTTCGAGAATGATCTCGCGATAAATGCTGTCGGTGCCAAAGCTCATGGTGCGTCGTCCTCAAACGTGCGGGCATCCCACTTCTCGCGGCAGGGCCCACCTGTCCCGGTTCTGGATGTCGTATCGCCGAATACCCCATTGACGCGGTAGATGCCTTCGATCAGGCGATCGACGTCCTCCCGGTCGTTGTAGAGATAGAAGCTGGCCCGCGTCGTGGCGACGACATCGAGCGCGCGCATCAGGGGCTGGGTGCAATGATGACCGGCCCGGACCGCGACGTTCCCTTCGTCGAGGATCGCCGCCACGTCATGGGGATGGACCTCACCGACCGCGAACGAGACCACGCCGCTGCGCTCCCCGGCTTCCTGGGGGCCGAAGATGGTGACGTTGGGGATCTCGCGCAGGCGATTTAGCGCGTAGGCGACGATCTCACGCTCGTGTTCCCAGATCCGGTCCATTCCAAGGTCGGTCAGATAGTCGATCGCGACTCCGAGCGCGATCGCGTCGCCAACGGCGGGCGTGCCGGCCTCGAACTTGGCCGGCACGTCAGCCCAGGTCGAGCGCTCCAGTTCGACCTTGCGGATCATGCTGCCGCCGCCGAGAAAAGGCGGCATCGCGTCGAGCAGCGACCGCTTGCCGTAGAGCACACCGGCACCCATCGGTCCACACATCTTGTGCCCTGAGATCGCCAGGAAATCGCAGTCGAGATCCTGGACGTCGATCGCCAGATGCGGCGCGCTCTGCGCCCCATCGATGACGACGATTGCCCCAGCGGCATGGGCGCGGGCGATCATCTCCTTCAACGGGTTGACAGTGCCGAGGCTGTTGCTGACGTGCGTGACCGCGACCAGCTTCGGCTCGCGCGCGAGCAATTCGTCGAAGTGCTCCTGGTCGAGGCGGCCGGCGGCGTCAATCCGGATATGCCCGAGGCTGGCTCCCTTCTCCTCCGCCAGGATCTGCCAGGGCACGATGTTGGAGTGATGCTCCATCGTGCTGAAGACGATCAGGTCACCGGCGGCGATGTTGGCGCGGCCCCACGACTGGGCGACGAGATTGAGCGCCTCGGTCGCGTTGCGCACGAAGATGCACTCGCGCGGGGAGCGAGCGTTGAGGAACCGTGCGACCTTGCGGCGGGCCTCCTCGAATCGTTCGGTCGCGAGCTCGGAGATCTGGTAGACGCCCCGGTGGATGTTGGCGTTATAGCGCTCGTAATAATCGGTCAGCGCGTCGATCACGACCTGAGGCTTCTGGGAGCTGGCGGCGCTATCGAGAAAGACGAGCCGGGGGCGGTCGCCGGTCGGCCCGTTGAGCACCGGGAAGTCGGCGCGAATTGCCGTGCCATCGAGCGGATCCTGACGGGAGTGCGCGGTTGTCTCGATCTGGTCCGTGGTGGCCGCCATGTGTACCCCTGTCCTACGAAACGTTCGCCAACCATTCGTAGGGGAGGCCCATGTGGCCTCCCGTGTTCCCCGAGCGCCGTTCCGGTAAGTGCCTATTCCGGCGGGGTGCGAT
>CADCWJ010000396.1 GCA_902806365.1 uncultured Thermomicrobiales bacterium | reverse complement strand
CGCCGTGACGGCATGCTGGTCACGATCCGCCATGAAAGCCAGTCCCACCCCGGTTCGACAATCGACCAGATAAGCATTCCCAGCAACACGATTCCGGTTGCGGTCGCGGCAAAGAAGATTGCATGCCAGATCAATCCGATGATCCGCCGGGAATTGATCCTGGGCGCCCACCGTGCCGCCGGAGTTGCCAGGCCCTTCTGCGCAGTATCGATTCGTGCATCGGCGCTCATTCGTACTCCTGCCTAAAGCGCTGGGCAATCCATTGACTCAGGACATTCATCATCAATGTCATCAGGAACAGCAGCAGACCGACGCCGAACAGCGAGTAGAACGCTGGTGTCCCTCGCGAGACGTCGCCGCTGAACGCCTGGGCGATGAATCCCGTCATCGTCTGCATGCTCTGGGTGGCATCCCATGGTCCGCCCGTCCCTTGCCCGGCGGGCCGCGAACCCGCCGCTAACGCCACGATCATGGTCTCGCCGATTGCCCGGGATATGGCAAGGATGAACGACGCGATGACGCCAGAGATGGCCGCCGGCAGGATCACTCGGACCGCGGTCTCGAGCTTCGTCGCTCCAAGTCCGTACGCCGCCTCCCGAAGCGAGCGGGGAACCGCACGCAACGCGTCTTCGGAGAGCGAGGCCACCAGCGGAAGCGTCAGGATCCCGATTGCGATCCCCGCGGCCAGCCCATTGAAAACGCCGACATCCAGAATCGGATCGATCAGATTTGGCGTAATGAACTTCAGCGCAAAGAAGCCATACACGATTGTTGGCACACCGGCGAGGACCTCGAGCGTTGGCTTGAGAACCGCGCGTGCGCCTTCGGAGGCGTATTCGCTAAGATAGATGGCGGCCAGCAGCCCCAACGGAATCGAAACGAACGCCGAGATAAGTGCAATCGTCAACGTCCCGCGGACGAGCGGAAGCACGCCAAAGTGCTGATCTTGCGGAAACAATGCCGTCCATTGATTGCCAAACAGGAAATCGGTGACGCCCACTTCACCAAAGAATCTGATTGATTCATACGCCAGAATGGCACCGATGCCGACTGTCGTAATCATCGTGAATACGGCGCAGGCCGAGAGCAGCAACTGAATGACGCGCTCCGACATGCCCCGATTGCGCTTGCCCGAAAGATCGAGCGATGGAGAGCCGGGCGTTCGGTTGAGGCCGCCCGCGGACACTTGTACCAAGAACGTTCTCCCTCTCACTCACACTCGGATTCGATTCCGGATGACGAAACCACGCAGAGCAGCAACTCCAGCCAGTGTGGCGCACCGCAAACAACGAATCCTGGCGTGCCGCGCGAGAGCACGACACGCCAGGTGATGCGAACGCTAACGGATCAGGATGGAGTCGCCGCCGGCGTACCCTCGACGGTCAGGCTGTCCGGCGCAACTTCGCCCGAGATGGCGCCGCCAAGCTTCGTCTGCTGCTCGACACCAACCTCAGCCGGGAGGGCGACATAGCCAACGTCCGCCGACAGTTCAGCGCTGGACGCGAGGTAGAATCGAAGGAACTCTTGGATCGCCGGGTCGCTCTGCAGGGCCTCCGCATTCACGTAAATGAACAGCGGACGGGAGAGCGGCGCGTACGAGCCGTCTCCGATGGTTTCGACGGACGGCTCGAACGGCCCATCGCCGTTGTCGATCGGTACAAGTCGAAGCGATTCGGCGTTCGCTTCGTAGTACGCGAAGCCGAAGTAGCCAAGGGCATTCGGGCTACCGGCCACACCCTCGACGAGAACGTTGTCGTCCTCACTCGGATTGTAGTCCGTCCGTACCGCGACATCTTCGCCCAGAACCTCTTCGTTGAAGAAGTCGAATGTGCCCGAATCGGCACCAGGGCCGTACAACTCTACCGGCTCGTCCGGGAAGGACGGATCGAGATCCGACCAGTTGGTCACCCCGCCATCGGCGCTCCACAACTGGGCCAACTGCTCCACCGTGAGTGACTCGATGAAGTCGTTCTCCGCACTGACGACAATCGAAATACCGTCATAAGCTACATCGAACCGGTAATAATCGACGCCGTTCTCGACGGCGAGCGCCGCTTCATCGTCCGCGATGGGTCGTGATGCGTTGGCAATCGGGATCTCGCCGATCACAAAGCGTTCAAATCCGCCGCCGGTTCCCGAAATCCCGTTGGTGACGGTGATACCCGGGGCAACTGCGGCGAACTCTTCGATCACGGCTTCGGTGACCGGTCCGACCGTGGAGGATCCGTCGGATTCAATGCTGCCGCTGATGTCCGCGATATCGTCCGGTGCCGTGTACGGCGCCGGCGTGGCATCCTGCGCTACAGCAATTGGAGCGAAGGCCATCGTTCCGAGAAAGGCGACCAGTGCGCCCTTGCGGGCGGCGCTTCCGATACTGAAACCCATACGACTACAACCTCCGTCGCGACATGCGATCCTGCCTTGAACGAGCGAACTTCGCTCACTCCTCCGTGCCCGCCGGCAGACTCAGACGTCCGGCCAGCGCGGGCGACTCCGAACCAAAGGGAACCCTGCGTCTAAGCGGTGCTTCCGCTGAGCAGGGTGGTGGACGTCGTCGAGGGCGTCACGGGACTGACGACAAACCGGTAACCCGCCCCGTAGACGGTCCGGATGCAATCTTCGGCCAGCCCGGCCCCCTGCAATTTTCCGCGTAACCACGATATGTGGACATCGACCGTACGCTCGTCGACGAACACGTCGCTGCCCCAGATCTCGTCCAGCAGCTCCTGCCGCTCGAAGACGCGGCCCGGCTCCAGCGCCATGGTCACGAGCAGCCCAAACTCCTTCGGCCTCAGCCGGAGCTCGACATCACCGACCGATGCCCGCCGTCGATCAGGTTCTATCCGCAGATTTCCGCGATACAGCACGCCGGGGGGCTTCGCCGCGGCCACGGCGCGTCGCCGGACCGCAGCCCGCACCCGTGCCAGCAACTCGCGCAGCGCGAACGGCTTGACCACGTAGTCGTCGGCGCCGAGCTCAAGCCCGTCGACCTTGTCCTGCTCCTCACCGCGTGCCGACAGCATCAGCACCGGAACGTTGTAATCACGCCGGATCGCGCGCAGCACCTGGAAACCATTGAGCCGGGGCAGCATCACATCGAGAATGATCAGGTCGAGGTCATCGCCACGTTCCGAAACGATCTCGACCGCCGTCACCCCATTGTCCGATGTCAGGACATGGTGCCCCTCTCGGGTCAGGTTGAAGGCCAGCGTACTCCTGAGGGTTGGATCGTCCTCGACGAGAAGAATCGTCGATCCTTCCACGTGCTCAGGTGCTGTGTGTCCCACGCATTGCTCCCACCCGAGATCCAAAAAAGTCGGCCCACCGGCCCATGTGGTGACCTCTGGATCATAGTCAGGGAGCATTAATGCGCTGTAAGAGGAGTGTTAAATCCAAGAAAGGCGTGGGTAAACGTTCCAGCCCGCAATCAAGCGAAGTGACGCTGGCGAGGATGAGGGGTCGCATCGGCAGGCATCCGTCAGTCTCGAGAGGGATGCGCGACTCGTTCGCCGAACGCGCCGGCTCCGCAACGTGCACTATCGCGGCGGCGCGGGGGTGCCGGTGGTCACGACCGGACCTCCACCGTTGGCCAGATCGGCGGGTCGGGTGACGCCGGATTCCAGCATGGTCGCGGCGCTTCGCACGAACGGATCGCCCTGCGTCGTACCATACGCGGTGACATCGACAACGACGTCGGGACGGATGCCTTGATCCTCGATCCGGATCCGGTCCGGGGTTATCCACTCGGCGACCGTAATCCGTAACGATCCTCCGTCTTCGAGGTCGAAGATGCGCTGGACCGACCCCTTGCCAAACGTTTGTTCCCCAACGATGAGCGCCCGGTCATGATCCCGAAGCGAGCCGGCCACGATTTCGGCGGCACTCGCCGTATTCCTGTCGACCAGGACCACAACCGGCAGGTCGCTCGGCGCCGCCGAAGGGGTGAGAATAGGAAGTTCGTACTCTCCCCCCGGTTCCGGATCGGCATCTTCGTACAATGCCGGGCCCGCGTCCGATGCCAGAAAACGCCCGATCGTTTCCTGAGCCGACCTCACCCATCCCCCGCCATTGCCGCGCAGATCGAGCACGATTCCCACCGCGCCCTGGTTGCCGGCCAGTACAATCGCCTCGTCGAGCTCGGCGGTCGTCCGGTCACCGAAAATGTCGATCCGGATCCGTGCGTATTGCGTCCCACCGATCATCTCGAACGACACGGGATGCACAATGATGGATTCACGCACCAGCGAGAAGCTGAGCGGCTCGGCTGCTCCCGGTCGCTCGATCAGAAGCGTCACGGTTGACCCGGCCGGACCGCGCAGGTCTCCGGTAAGCGTCGGCTCCCCCTGGGCATCGACCGGCTGTCCGTCGATGCGCCGGACCACATCGCCCGCGGCGACTCCCGCACGGGATGCCGGGGAGTCGGGGGTGACCCGAGCCACCACCAGTAGGCCGTGCGCGGGTTGAAGTGTCACGCCAACGCCCCCGTATGCTCCTTCGAGTTGGTCTGACGCGACCGCCGCATCCGCCGGGACCAGGTATCTGGTATAGGCATCGTCGAGGCTGGTCACCATCCCTTCGATCGCCTTCCGTTCCAGCCCTTCCCGGAATTCATCCTGCGCGCCGGCGTCGGTGGGACGGTACAGATAATTGTCCTCGATCACACCCACAATCGTATTCAGATCGCTCCCACTCACCGATGCCGGGAGCGAACCATCTCCATCGAGGACCCATCGTTCGACGAGTATTCCAGCCGAAAAGCCGGAAAGGAGAACGACCATGACAATTGCCGTCATCCGCACGTAAAAATGAAGCAATGAGAGATGGGCGCCTTGCCCGGTACGGGCGTGCTCCTGACCGGAACGCAACCGGCGCTGGCGCTTCCTGAACACCATTGTGGAACTCCGGAATGGCTCGCGTCCGGCGCGGTCGCCGCACGGCGATGTGAGCAGACTCGACCGAGAATCCGGGTAGAGCGCCCCGTGAGTCGCATGCCGTAGATGCAGGCGACCGGGCTACGGAAGGGACGAGCCACATGCTGCTGGTCGTCGATGTCGGAAATACCAATACCGTGCTCGGCGTTTACGAGCCAGGCACCACCAACCTGATCGCTACTGCGCGTATGTCAACTCGTCGCGATCGGATGCCGGACGAATGGTACGCCATCCTCGCTCCCGTTCTTGGCTCGGTCGCCATCGATCCCGGTCGTGTGTCGGCGATGGTCATCTCCAGCGTGGTACCCAATGTGACGCGCTGGCTCTCCGCGATGGGCCAGGAGCGGCTTGGTGTCGAGCCAATCGTGATCGGCGTCGATCTCGACCTCGGTATCGAGATCGATTATCCCAACCCGGCGGAGATCGGCGCTGACCGATTGGTGAATTCGATCGCGGCCGTGCACAAATTCGGCGCCCCGATCATCTCGATCGATTTCGGCACCGCCATCAACTTCGATATCGTCGACCATCGTGGTGCCTACATCGGTGG
>CADCWJ010000395.1 GCA_902806365.1 uncultured Thermomicrobiales bacterium | reverse complement strand
GTCAACCTCTCCGGCGGCCAGAAGCAGCGGATCGCGATCGCCCGCGCCCTGATCGTCAGGGCCCCGATCCTGATCCTGGACGACAGCACCAGCGCGGTCGATGTCGCCACCGAATCACGCATCCAGGAGGCACTCGCCGCGATCGACCAGACCTGCCTGATCGTCGCCCAGCGCATCAGCGCGGTCGTCGCGGCCGATACGATCCTCGTGCTCGACGGGGGACGGATCGTTGCCTCGGGCACCCATGACGAGCTGATCGCGGGCAGCGCGCTCTATCGCGACATCTACGAATCGCAGATCGAAACCGGGGCGGTGGTCTATGGCGCAGCGTAATTCCAGGCCGACTCCCACGCCCACGCCCGGCCCTGGCGGCCCCGGCGGTGGCCCGGGAGCGCGGTTCGGGGCCGAGAAGCCCCGCGCCAAAAACCCGAAGGGGACGGTGTTCCGGCTCTGGAGCTACCTCCAGGTTCAGCGTGGCGGGCTGATCGCGACCGGCATCCTGGTCGTCCTGACGACCGCCTGCCAGCTTGCCGGCCCCTACCTGATCGGCCGCGCGATCGACGACTACATCATCCCCGGCGACCTGCCCGGCCTGACCCGGATCCTGATCCTGATGGGCGCGATCTACCTCACCCTCTCGCTCCTGACCTGGCTCCAGACCTGGATCATGGCGCAGGTTGCGCAGCGCACGGTCCGCGACATCCGCAACGATCTCTTCACGAAGATGCAGTCGCTGCCCCTGCGCTTCTTCGACCAGCGCGCCCACGGCGACACGATGAGCCGCCTGACCAACGATGTCGAGAACGTCAACCAGGTGCTGTCCGAGAGCCTCGTCCAGATCGTCTGGGGAGTCCTTACCGGGATCGGCGTGATCGTCCTGATGCTGATTCTCGAGCCGACGCTCGCCGCCGTCAGCATCGTCTCCACGCTCGGGCTCACTTTCGGCCTCAACCGCTGGATCGGCTCCAAGACCCGCGACGGCTTCCGGCTCCAGCAGAAGAACCTGGGCACCCTGAACGGGATCATCGAGGAGACGATCACCGGCGAGCGGGTGGTCAAGGCCTATCATCAGGAACCCAAGGTGCTGGCCGATTTCG
>CADCWJ010000394.1 GCA_902806365.1 uncultured Thermomicrobiales bacterium | reverse complement strand
GTCCCTGTCCAGTCCGGCTCGACGATTCGTTCAGCACGTGTCCTTCGTGTCCGGGGACATCGTCCATTGCGTGGCGAGGTAACGATCAGCGGCGCCAAGAATGCCGCGCTCAAGGCGCTGGCCGCAACGCTGCTCACCTCGGAAGAGGTCGTCCTCGACAACGTGCCGATGATCGCCGACGTCCTGTCGATGGCCGATCTGCTCCGGTCACTCGGTGCGGTCGTGGAGATCGATCGGAAGCGGGAGCGGGTCTCGGTTCGGGTCGAGCGAATCGAACGGACCGATCCACCCCCCGAGCTGTTCAAGGCGACCCGGGCATCGGTCGTCGTGACCGGGCCGATGCTCGCCCGGGAAGGGCAGATCTCGTTCTCCCTGCCGGGTGGTGACCAGATCGGCAAACGTCCGATCGACATGCACCTCCGCGGATTCCAGCGGATGGGTGCGCTGGTGGCACGCGAGGGCACTGAGATTCGCGCGACCGCAAACCGGCTGCAAGGTGCCCGCATCTACATGGATTATCCCAGCCACACGGGTACAGAAGCGCTCCTGATGGCGTCGACGCTTGCGGCGGGCACGACGACGATCGTCAACGCTTCCGCGGAGCCGGAGATCGTCTGGCTCGGGAACATGCTGATTCGAATGGGTGCCCGGATTTCGGGCCTCGGCTCGCCGATCATCACGGTGGAGGGTGTCGAGCGCCTGCACGGCGTCTCGGAAGTCGTCATCCCCGATCGACTCGAAGCAGGCACGTTTGCCCTAGCGGCGGCGATCACCGGTGGAGAAGTCGAACTGATAGGCGTGCGCGAGCCGCACATGCTGCCTCTGACCGAGAAACTTCTCGAAGCCGGCGCCGATATCTGGCATCGTGACAATCGGATGCTGGTCCGTGCCGGCCGTGACCTCCAGGCCGTCGACATCCAGACCCTTCCGTTCCCAGGGTTTCCCACCGACCTCCAGGCAGCGTTCGTGCCCCTGCTGACCCAGGCTCATGGCATTTCGGTCGTCCATGAGCGGGTCTACGAGGACCGGTTGCGCTACACCGACGATCTCGTCCGGATGGGCGCGGATATCCGCGTGGCCCGGTTTGGAGCAAACGGCGAGTTCCT
>CADCWJ010000393.1 GCA_902806365.1 uncultured Thermomicrobiales bacterium | reverse complement strand
GTCAGCGCCGTGGCCTCGATGGTTCCGGACGCCGACTGCTCGGCCGTCAGGAATGTCTCGCCCTCGAACGCGTAACCGTCGGGAAGGGCGCTCTCGTCGAGGGTGATCGAGGCCATTGCCGCGCGCAGGGCAATATCGATCGTGTTCCCTGGGGGCGACGCGGGGGGAGACGACTCTTGAGCGACCGCGGGGGAACCAAGCAGGATAACTCCCGCAATGAGGGCTCCGAACGTCCGCCCGGACCGGTTGAGTAGGAATCGAGTCAAGACAACGTGCTCCCTTGGTGCGATCGAACGGTAGCGAGAGGATCGGCTCCGGCATTGACGCGCTGGATGTCCATCATGATCCTACCCTATTCCACGAGTGGGGAGCCCCGTCGGTTTCGTCGGGCAGCCCACCCGACTCCAACGGTGCATCGAGAGGAGCACGGGGATGATGCGACCGGCAACTCTGGCCACGCATGGCATGGTGGCGACGCCGCACGCGCTGGCGAGCACGGCGGGACTTCGCGTGCTCGAAGAGGGCGGCTCGGCGATGGATGCCGTGATCGCGGCGAACGCGATCCTGACCGTTCTGTATCCGGACCAGACCGCGATCGGCGGCGACTGCTTCTTCTTGGTGTTCGATGCCGCAACCGGTGGAACCGAGGGCTACAACGGCTCGGGGCGCGCCCCGATGTCCGCAGGCGCCGAGCTGCTGGTTTCCCAGGGGATCGAGGCGATGCCCGCCAAGGGTGGGATCACGGTGACCGTCCCCGGCACGATCGACGCCTGGGTCAGCGGGCATGACCATTTCGGGCGGCTGCCATTCGCGCGACTCCTGGCTCCGGCGATCGAGCTGGCGCGCTCGGGGTTCCCCGTCTCCGCGAGGCTGGCGACGGTGCTTGCCGCAAGGGAATCGTTGATCCGGGAATGGCCGGCACTTGCCGCCATCGTCTATCGCCGCGGAGCGATCCCGCGCGCGGGATCGCTCCTGGTCATGCCAGAGCTCGCCGCTTCCCTGCGCGCGATCGGGGCGGGTGGCCGCGCCGCCTTCTACGAAGGTCCGATTGCGGAGGCGATCGTGACATCCGTCCAGGAGAGCGGGGGATGGCTTGCCGCCGACGATCTCGCATCCCACGGTGGGGAATGGGTCGACCCGGTCGCCCGGGACTACAAGGGCGTGACGGTCCAGACGATGCCGCCCAACTCCCAGGGAATCACCTTGCTGATGGGGCTGGGTCTGGTGGAAAGCGAGCCGCCTGACCCGGGTTGGGGCACCGCTCGTCACGTCCATCCGTGGATCGAGGCCTCCAGATTGGCCTATGCGGTGCGCGACGCGCGGATCGGCGATCCTGTTTTCGTGGATACCGATCCTTCGGACTTGCTCGGCCGCGATTTTCTCGACGGGCTGTGGCAATCGTATGATCCGGATCGCGCGGGTCCGGCCCGGACGGATGTGGCTGGTGACACGGTGTATCTCTGCGCCGTCGATCAGGATGGGAATGCGGTGTCGATGATCCAGAGCCTGTTCGGGGCCTTCGGGTCCTGTGTTGTCGCCGGCAACACGGGGATCGTGCTTCAGAATCGGGGATCGTATTTCTCGCTCGATCCCGCCAGTGTCAACGTTCTCGAGCCCGGCAAGCGCACGCTCCATACACTCATGCCTTCCATGCTGCTCCGGGATGGATCGCTGCTAGGTCCGATCGGCACGCAGGGAGGCGACGCCCAGGCGCAAATCCAGATGCAGTTGATTTCCAACCTGATCGACTTTGCGATGGACCCGCAAGAAGCGATCGACGCGCCGCGCTGGATCGCCGGCGATGTCGACGGAAGGCCGGGCATCACGCTCGAACCGGGCTTCCCCGAGGGAACCATCGCCGGACTGGCGGCTCGCGGTCATGCGGTGACGGTTGTTGAAGGCCGGAATCCAAATGCCGGACACGCCCAAATGATCCTGATCGACCCGGCGACGGGTGTCCTCATGGGAGGGGCCGATCCAAGAGCGGATGGCGCCGCGCTGGGACACTGACAGCCGGCACCGGAGTCACGTCATCGTGGCCCTGGCGTCGCGATGGGATTGAGCAGCCAATCCTCGAACTGCACGAGCAGTGACTCCCGGAACTCTGCCCAGAACCCCCAGTTCTGGAAAAACTGGACGCTCAAGCGGCCTGGCGCATTCGGAAGCCGCTCGACGATATCGGGCCGGAGGAGCGCCAGCGCGTCCTGATTAACGGGGCCAAACGACTGGAGACGGCTGAAGTTGGCCGCCGGCACGGCCCGCGTCGCGAAGTTGATGAAGCTCATGCCGACGTCACGGTTCGGTGCGCCACGCGGAATGATCCAGGAATCGGCCGAAACCATCCCCCCGTTCCATTGCGGGGTGACGAGCGAGATGACATCCGGCAGGTCGGTTCGCACGTTCCAGGCACTCGCAAGGCCGGCTTGACCGGTACGCACGAACTCGACGGGTTGCTTGCTGTCCTCGTAAAAGAGCGTGGCGTTGCGGATCCGATTCAGCGCGGCGAACGCCCGGGGCACGTCGAGGGGATAGAGGTCGGCCATTCCCACTCCGTCGGCCAGCAACGAAAACTCCAGGGTGCCGATCGGGCTCTTGCGCAGCGCTCGCGTTCCGAGATGAGACTCGAGGTCCCAGAACGCCGCCCAGTCGTGCGGCGGGGCTGGAGCGGTGGCGGGGAAGACCATCGTTGTCGCGTACATGCGCGCGCCCACGCCGTGCTGGAAGAGAAGTTCGGCGTACAAGGCGGTCGGATCGACGACGTTGTAGTCTATTGCCTCCAGATATCCGCTCGTCGCCAGCGGAAGTACTTCCTCGGCGGGCACCAGCAAAACATCCCAGACTGGTTCGCCGGATTCGACCTGCGCGATCAGTCCCCCGAACCCCTCGCGTCCGAAATCCTGATGACGAACCGTCGCGCCCGTCGCCAACGCAAAGGCGTCGAAGAAGGCGGTCCGAACCGCATCGAGATACTCGCCGAACGCCGGGCTGGCAACGACGAGCGAGCGGCCCAACCACCGTGCCGGGTCCAGATACCCGGCGACCGGCGAGGAGATCGGCGGCTGCGTCGGAGCCGGAGGGACCTGGGTCGGCGCCACCTCGACCGCTGGCTGCAGCGTCGGCGTCGGAGCGCCGCTGTCGTCACCGTTTGCGCAGCCGACGAGCGACGCCGCGACCAGCCCGGCGCCGCCGCGAAGAGCGGCGCGTCGCGTCAACCGCCGGTCGAAGTTCGATTGACTCGTACGCTCGTGTGCCATCAGTCGATCCGGCTTTCGTCACCAGCATGCTCCCGTATTCGGGGGAGGGCGGAAGGTTGCGGCAGTGGCCCCGTACCGTGGGGCCGGGATGGCGGGACGCCGGGTGGGTGTGTCGATGCCATGGTCAGAGGCGAGGCAATGATACATGGAGTGTTTTGCGATTTGTTCACGATCGCCAGGCGCGTGGAGTGGTTGCTGTGCCCGTGCACGAATCTGGAGGGCACGATATGCTATCCCAAGGCATCGACGTACACCTTCGAAGTCAGTCCGCTCGTCACAGAGGCAGACTGAGTGCGGAAGTGTTCGTCAAGGGCCGAACTCAGGCAGGAGTCCGATCGAACGCCAGGTTCGCTCCGGGCAACACGCCATGTTGGTTTGACTGGGGTGCGCGCCCCGATTCTCAAGGGAGAGGCGAAGCGATGGACACCTACAACATTTACATGGACGAGTTGCCGACGGGTGAAGAGATCGATGGCGAGGAAATGGTCGAGGTCGAGTTCCGGGTCGTTCCAGGCTCTGAAGAAGACGGTGCCGCCGAGATTACGGCGGTGATTGCCGGGCTTGACCTGGTCGACTTGATCAATCTCCGGGACTCACTGCAGCAGGAAATCGACAACTTCGCGCTCTCGGCACTCGAAGCCCAGGCAAGTGCCAGCGCCGGAGCCGGAACCGCGGCGGGCTAACGATCGCGCGTCTGCACCCGATCCCAGCCGAATCGTTGGGAACCGATGGGCCGCACTCGTGCAAATGCTTCACAATTGCCAGCCGCGGGCCGAGGCATTGCGTCGATGCCGTCCGGTCCGGGCGCCAGGTTACCTCTGCCGAGATCGTGTATGATCCGCGACGGCCCCTATTGGGGCATCGCGGATCACTTCGTTTGGCCGCATGCGGTGCGAGCATGACTGGCTTGCTCAGGAGAAACAGGACCGTGGCTGGCTAGCATCCCCGTGAGTGGCCGTTCCGCTCACGACGCGACCGTCTTTGGAAGGCATTGCCCGGTAGGCGTGACCCATTGAAACGGGTCTCCCCTTCCCTGGCGATGTTTTTCTCGCGACGATGGGATGCCCATGCTTTCGGTCAGTCAACTCTCCAAGCGCTTCGGCGACGTTGCCATCCTCGACTCCGTCTCCTTCACGATCAACGCCGATGACCGGATCGGCCTGGTCGGGCCGAACGGATCCGGCAAGTCGACGCTTCTCAAGCTCCTCACTGGCACGCTCTCTCCGGACAGTGGCACGATCACCCGCTCCCCTCGCGCTCGCATCGGGTACCTGAGCCAAGGGTTCGCGGAGCTTTCGGACGGGACGCTCGCCGATCTGCTCGACATCCCGACGCATGGCTTGCTCTCCGCCCGCGCTCGGCTGGAGTCGGCGACCGCCGCGCTGGCGCGACCGGGTGATGACCCCGAGCGGCTGGTGGCGCACTACGAGCATGCCATGACTGCGTTCGAGGGGGCCGGTGGCTATGCCGCCTCCGACGAGCTGGAGCAGTTGCTCAGCCGGTTCGGGTTGTCCGGCGTCTCTCCGGATCGCCCCCTGTCCACCCTGTCCGGTGGGCAGAAGACCCGCGCCGGATTGGCGGCGCTGCTGGCGTCCGCCCCGGATCTGCTGCTCCTTGATGAGCCGACCAATCACCTCGATCGTGACGGGCTGATGTGGCTCGGCGAGTTCCTCAACCGCTTCCGGGGTGGCGTTCTGGTCGTCTCGCACGATCGCGGCTTCCTCGATGACGTGGTAACGAAGATCCTCGAGCTCGACCCCAGTACGCACCGGCTGACCATCTACGCGGGATCTTATAGCGATTACGCGGATGCCAAACGACACGAGGAGCTCGAGCAGGCGTCGGCCTATCAGCGTCAACAGAAGGAGGTGGCCCGGATCACCGAAGACATCCGCGGCGCCGAGCATCACGCGCGAACGATCGAATCGAACACCATCGATTTCGCGGTGCGGAAAAAGGCGGCCAAGATTGCGCGACCTGCCGTCGTACGCAAGCGGAAGCTCGAACGGCTGCTGCAGTCCACGCAGGCGGTCGACAGGCCGGAACAACGCTGGGGAATGGCGATCGAGCTCGCGGCCACCGTCAAGGGTGCCCGTCGGGTGGCAACGCTTGAGAACATCAGCGTCTCGTACAACGACCTCACTGTTCTGCAAGGGGTCTCGCTGCATGTTGCCCATGGGGATCACATCGCGCTGACCGGCCCAAACGGCCACGGCAAATCCACCCTGATCCGCCTGCTCGCCGGTGAGCTTTTCCCCGATCAGGGATCGGTGGCGATCGGCCCGGGCGTCAAGGTCGGCTACTTCGCGCAGGAGCAGGACACGCTCGACCTTGGCCTGACGGTGCTCGCGCAGGCGCGAGTCAGGGGAACCGGTTCGGAAAGCGACCTGAGGACGTTTCTCCATCGCTTCCTGTTCGGCGGCGATATGGTTCACCGCGTCGTTGGCGACCTTTCGTACGGTGAGCGGGCGCGGCTCATGCTGGCGCTGCTCGTGCTGGAGGGGAACACGCTCCTGCTGCTCGACGAGCCGCTCAATCACCTCGATATCGATGCTCGCGAACGCTTCGAACAGGCATTGGAACAGTATCAAGGCACCACCGTGATGGTGCTCCACGACCGTTACGCGGTCCGCCGGCTCGCGAACCGCGTGCTCGAGGTCCGGGACGGATCGGTTTGGGAGATCGACTTGGAAGCTGAAGGGGAGCGAGGGCGATGAATCCGGCCGGGGAACAGAAGATCGCTGCCGATCGCGAGGTGTTCGCTGACGGCAACATGAGCGAGGTCGTGCGGCACGGCGACACCGTTGAACGCGGGTTGGGATCGTGGGCGGCGGCCAGTCACGCGGTGCTGACACACCTCGCCGAGAGGGGCTTCCGGGGATCCCCCCAACTGCTCGGTATCAACGGAGATCGCGAGCTGTTGACGTTCGTCGAGGGTACATCGGCTCCGGCAGACCTCGACGGCTTCCGGAACGACGACCAACTGGTCGCCGTCGGGGCCCTGATCCGGCAACTCCACGACGCGCTGACGGGCTTCACTCCGGCACCTGATCTCGTCTTTCCACAGATGCCGGGAGCGCCCGAAGGAGCGGATTTCATCTGCCACAACGACCTTGCCCCCTGGAATGCGATCTTCCAGCACGGGCTCCCTCGTGCCTTCATCGACTGGGACCTGGTCGCCCCGGCCCCACCCGAGTGGGATCTGGCCTACGCCGCCTGGCGGTTCGTTCCGCTTTATCCCGACGACAGCCGGTTCGGGACGGAGACACAGCGAGGACGCCGGCTGCGACTGCTCCTGAACTCCTATGGACTGCACGTCAGCTTGCGAGCCGGCTTCATCGCGCTCATTCGTCAACGTCAAGTCTGCGCGTACGAGACCGTCGAGCAATGGGGCCGGACCGGCATTCCGGGGTTCGCCCGGCTTTTCGAGAAACGCCTTCATGTGGGAGCTCTCGACGATATCGCCTGGATCGATGCAAACGGGTCGACGCTCCGGGACGCGCTTGCGCCGTGAGGCGCAAGGACCTTTGGTACTTCTCGGCAGTCCGGTTTTGTTGAGTCTTAGGGATATGTCGCTCGAGTCATAGAGGCCTGGACCGCTTCCACACGCTTGATTCCGGACACCGGAGGCGGAACTTCGATTGCCGATGGCGTCCTGTTGGCGGCGCGGCAGACTCATCAGCAGGGGACGCGGTCGGGTGACCAGCGAGTTTACGGGCGGACGATTGTGCCGTCGCGAAGCCGGATGTCCGGCCACCCGCCGTTCAGCGGATGCTCCGGAAATGGGTATCTCGCCGCCTTCTCCTCGTCGATGTCAATGCCCAGCCCGGGGTGATCGTTTGACCAGAGCGAGCCATCCCGAATCTCCGGGCATCCCGGGAACACCTCCCGTAGGCGGTCGCTGAACAAGTGAGCTTCCTGAATCCCGAAGTTCGGCTGGCTCAGATCGAGCGCGAGGTTTGCCGCGTGACCGACCGGCGATACGTCCCCCGGACCATGCCAGGCGGTGCGGACATTGAAGAACTCGGCGAACGCCCCGAGCTTCCGCGCCGGAGTGAGCCCGCCAATGTCGGATATATGGATCCGGATGAAATCGATTAGGCGGTCCCGCACAAGCGGAACGTACTCGGCCTGGTTGACGAAGAGCTCGCCCATCGCAATCGGGATGCTCGATTGCTGGCGCAGGAGCGGAAAGTATCCATTGTCTTCGGGCGCAAACGGGTCCTCCAGGAAGAACAGGCGGTAGGGTTCCAGATCCTGAGCCAACCGGATCGCGGACATCGGGTGCAGGCGCTCATGGATGTCGTGCAGGAACTCTACCTCCTCACCGAGCCGCTGCCGCATGGCATCGAACAGCCGAGGGACGATCCTGCCGTACGCGGCTGGATTCCAGCGTGCGTCCCCGGGCTGGAGATGCGTCGCATAAGATCGGCCCGCGCGCCGGTCCTGATTCGTATGGGCGCCGTACGTGGCACTTCCCGGCACCGCGACCTGGCAGCGGACATGGCGAAAGCCGTCTGCCATGAGCGCGCGAGCGTTCTCTTCGACCGCGTCGATGTCGCCACCGGAGGCATGCGCGTAGAGGCTGGCGGCCTCCCGGCACTTGCCCCCGAAGAGCTGATAGACAGGGAGTTTCGCGATCTTGCCCTTGATGTCCCAGAGCGCGATATCCACCCCGCTCAACGCATTGTTCAACACCGGCCCGCCTCGCCAGTAGGAGCTGACGAACACCGCCTGCCAGATGTCCTCGATGTCATGCACCGATCGCCCGATCAGGAAGGACCGGAGATACTCCTCGACGGCCGTCTTGACCGCGAGCGGTCGCTGCGTGAACGTCGCACAGCCGAGCCCGAACAGGCCCGGCTCCGTCGTTTCGACCTTGACCACCACGAGCCGAATGCCATCGGGCGCCGTGCAGATCACGCGGACATCACGGATCGCGATCGCGGCGTCATCGCCAAACCGGGCCCACGGCGCCGGTACGACCGGATCCGGCGCGGTATTCACGATGTCGGTCACGATTGCCTTTCCTTCCCAATCGCCAGCCATGAAAGTGGCGAGGCGGTTTACGAATCGGTCGCGGGTCCGAATGGGGAACCGGAGCGATACAGGTCGATGAACCATCGCTGGGCATCGAACGGGCGCTCGCCCTTTGCCGGGGTTACGGCATGGTACGACCCATCCTCGCGCAGTTCGCGAGCGTTGACGGTGTCTCGCAGATAGGCATCGAGCACCTTGTCGCGCAAGTGGCCCAGTAGTTCGGGTGACTTCACCGGCGCGATGACTTCGACCCGGCTGTCGAAGTTGCGCTCCATCAGGTCGGCGCTTCCGAAGTACATCAGCGGCTTGCCACCATTCCGAAAGTAGAACAGCCGGCTGTGCTCAAGGAAACGGCCGACCAGGCTCACCACCCGGATCGTATCGCTGACCCCCTTCACCCCGGGCCGCAGGCAGCAAACACCACGGATGATGAGATCGATCCGGACGCCCGCCTGGGACGCCGTGTAAAGCGCTCGGATCACCTCACGGTCGACCAGCGAATTCATCTTGAGGACCATGTGCCCATCTCCGCCATGGCGATGGGCGTCGACTTCAGCGAGGATCGCGGAGATGAACTTGCTGCGCATATCGGTGGGGGCGACCCACAACGTGTCGTAGGTTTCTTTCTGGGCATACCCGGTGAGCACGTTAAACAATTGCGAGACGTCCGATGCGATGTCCTCGCGGGAGGTCAGCAGTCCAACATCCTCGTAGATCCGGGCAGTGTTGGCGTTGTAGTTTCCCGTCGAGATGTGCACGTAGCGCTTCAATCCATCGTCTTCGCGCCGAACGACAAGGGTCAGCTTGCAGTGGGCCTTGAGGCCGGGCAGGCCGTATGCGACGTGGACGCCTGATTTCTCCAGAGTCTGCGCCCAGGTGATGTTGTTTTCCTCGTCGAAGCGAGCCTTGAGCTCAACCAGCACCGCCACCTGGGTGTCGTCGTCGCGGGCGCTGATGAGGGCCGGGACGAGTGGGGAGTTCCTTCCGATGCGGTAGAGCGTCTGCTTGATGGCGACCACATCCGGATCGCTGGCGGCCGCCTCGATGAAGTCCACGACCGCGTTGAACGACTGGTAGGGCAGATGCATCAGCACATCGTTGTTGCGCAGAAAGGCGAAGATATCGACGTCGTCGCCGTCCTCGCGCCGGGGGACGGGCGCATCCGAGAGGAACATCGGCGACTGCAGGAGGGGAGGATCCTTGAGGTCGGGCCGGTTCAGCCGAACCAGCTCGAACAAGTCCTCCAGCTCCAGCGGCCCATCGATCACATAGACATCCTGACGCGTCGCGTGAAGCTGCTCCAGCAGCCACGACTGGACCGCATCCGGCATCCGGGGGCTGACATCGACCCGGACGACGGTCCCGAATGGCCGCTGCGAAAGGGTCTCGCGCATCATTTCTAGGATGTTCTCGTTGTCGTCATCGTCTTCGTCCGGCTCGACATCGGAATCCCGCAACAGGTGGAAGGGATAGGCCGCCACGATCTTCCCGCCGGGGAACAGTTGATCGAGGTTGGCCGCGACGACCTGCTCGATCCAGGTGAAGCGGCGGGATTCCGTCCCGGCCCAGTGGGGAGGATTGGCCAGCACCGTCCCGGAGGAACCTTCGGGGCGCGACGCCGGGACGGGGATCAGCCGCGGCATCAATGCGGGAATCTTGACCCTTGCGAACCGGGAGCTGGCGCCACTGCGCAGGACAACGATCAGGTTCAGACTGTCGTTGGAGATGTGCGGGAAGCGCCTGCCTCGATCCACCGCCTGCGGCGTCAGCACGGGAAAGATTTCCCGTTGAAACACCTTGTCCAGGGCCGCCTGCTCCTTGGCCCGCAACTTGTCGTATGGCACGATCTCGATCCCCTGCCGGGCAAGTGCCGGCAAGACATCGTCGTTGACCGTTCGCGAGTGCTCGGCCAGAAGCTCCTGGGTCACGCGGTGGATTGCGGCAAGCTGCTGGGCCGGGGTCCGGCCATCTACGGCGACATCGGTAATGCCGGAGACCACTTTTCGCTTCACGCCGGCGACCCGGATCATGAAGAACTCGTCCAGGTTCGCGGCGAAGATGGCGGCGAATTTGGCTCGCTCCAGAAGGGGAGTCTCCTCCCTCGTTACCTCTTTCAGGACGCGCCGGTTGAACTCGAGCCAGCTGAGTTCCCGATTGATGTACAACTCGGAGGAGAGTTCGGTAAGCTGCGTTGTCCGGCTGGCGGATACCATTGTGCGGCTTCTCCAGGACGGTCCGCCTCCGGGCGACCCGCGAAGACAGGGTCGTGGGCGGGCTCGCGATGGTGTCAATTCCCGGTACGTCGGAGCGACGTTCCTCCGGACAGTGAAACCCGGTGCCGAGCGAGTCAAGCGCTTGGGTCAGGTGCCGCAATCATCAGTCACCACTCCCTGAATCGCAAACCTGCCAGCCGTACCGCACCGGCATACGCTGGCGTCATCCAGGAGCGTACATGACCACGCCAGCGCGACTCCAGCATCTGCCACTGACCAAGATCGTCGCCACCATCGGGCCCGCGACCGAGAGCGCCGAGATGATCGATCGTCTGATCGCCGCCGGCGTCAGCGTCTTTCGCCTCAACTTCTCGCACGGTACGCGTGAGGATCACCGGAACGTATTCGACCGGATCCGGGCCAGCTCCGCAGACGGGGACCGCCCCGTGTCGATTCTCCAGGATCTGCAGGGGCCAAAGCTCCGGATCGGCGACCTGGCCGGCGACGCGCCGATCCTGATCGCGCCGGGGGACTCGCTGATCATCTGTACGTTGCCCGTGGACGGCACGCGCGAGCGTGTCTCGACGTCGTACGAGGACCTTGGACGGGATGTCCGACCGGACGATACGATCCTGATCGACGATGGATTGATCGAGCTCCGTGTCACCGAGGTTCGACGGGACACCCCGTATGGTGACGAGGTCGTCTGTACGGTCGTTCATGGCGGCGCCCTAAAGCCCCAGAAAGGGATAAACCTCCCCGGCACCGCGATCAGTTCGCCCGCGCTGACCACAAAGGATCTCGAGGATCTGGCGTTCGGCGTGTCGCTGGGCGTCGATGTCGTCGCCCTTTCGTTTGTTCGATCGCCCGCCGATATCGAGCTTGCCCGGACTAGGATTCACGAGCTGGGCGGGAAACAGCCGATCATTGCCAAGATCGAGAAGCCACAGGCCGTTCAGCAGTTGGAGGCGATCGTCGCCGCCAGCGATGGGGTGATGGTTGCCCGCGGCGATCTCGGCGTGGAACTGAGCCCCGAGGCCGTGCCGCTGGTCCAGAAACGCCTGATCCGGCTCGCCAACAGCACCGGTGTCCCTGTCATCACGGCCACCCAGATGCTGGAATCGATGATCGTCAACCCGCGACCGACGCGGGCCGAGGCCAGCGACATCGCCAATGCCATCCTCGATGGCACGGACGCGGTGATGCTCTCCGGCGAAACCGCGGTTGGTGCCTGGCCGGTTCGCTCCATCGACGTGATGGCCCGGATCGCCCAAACGATCGAGGCGGATCCGAGCTGGCGGCTGGCGATGAGGATAGCCGCCAACGAGCTGCATGCCCCAGCCACGATGAACGAGTCGCAGGCGGCCGCACATGCCGCGCAGACGATCGTGCAGGATCTCGGCGCCAAGGCCATCGCCGTGCTGACCGCGACCGGTGGGACGGCCGCCCGGATCTCACAGCAGCGCCCTGGCGTACCGATCGTCGCCTTCACCGACGAGCCGTCCGTCGCTTCGCGGCTATGCCTTATGCACGGGGTCGTGCCGGTCTGCGAACCGCTCGCGACGACGACGGATCAGCTCATCCAGCAGGTCGATGAAGGCGTTCGTCGACTTCACCTTGCCACCTCGAGCGACACCATAGTAATCGTCGGCGCTGTCCCCCGGTCACACGACGCGCGGTCGGTCTTTCTCGAGATCCACCGGCTTCGGTGACGTTCCAGCCGCGAAACGCGACAACGACAACGGGGGTCCCGGCATGTACCGGGACCCCCGTTGTCGTTGCCTCCGATTCACCGCGGATTATGGAGTCGTCCCGTTCGACAACTGGGAGGGCGCCGCGATGGGCGCGGAAACCGGCGGCGGTCGGCGGTTCATGCCGGCTTCCGGATCCTCGAGCACCGGCGGGCCGAAGATTTCGATTACTTCCGGAGCGTCGAGCGTTTCGCGCTCGAGCAGTCTCTGGACGAGTAGCTCGAGATCGTCGCGGTGCTGCTGCACCAGATCGAGTGCCTGCCTGAGTGCGTTCTCGACCATTCCCCGCACGGCCGCGTCCAGCCGCTCGGACGTGGCATCGGAAAACGACTTGTCCTGCGTGATCTCGCGGCCGAGGAAGACATGCTCCTCACCCGTTCCGAGATAGATCGGTCCCACGGCCTCGCTCATGCCCCACAGACCCACCATTCGCCGGGCGAGGCTGGTCGCCTGCTTGAGGTCGTTCTCGGCACCGGTAGTGATCTCACCATAGACCACCATCTCCGCCGCCCGACCGCCCAGCATCCCAGCCAGTCGTCCGAGCAGGTAGGTACGGCTGTAGTTATGACGATCTTCTTCGGGCATTTGCACGGTCACACCGAGCGCCCGGCCGCGCGGCACCACGCTGACCTTGCGGAGCGGATCGGATCCGGCCGTGAAGTGCGCGACCAGTGCATGGCCCGCTTCATGGTAGGCGACGACCTGGCGCTCCTTCTCGTTGGTCAACCCTGTGCGGGCCACTCCGAGCAGCAACTTGTCGAGCGCCTCGTCGAAGTCCCCCTGCTGGATCTCGTTGCGGTTCCGGCGCGCGGCCGTCAGCGCGGCTTCGTTGACAAGGTTCGAGAGCTCGGCTCCCGAGAACCCGGTCGTGGAGCGGCCGATGTGCTCGAGATCGACCTGCTTCTGCAGCGGAAGGCCGCGTGTGTGAATCCCGAGGATCGCGACCCGCCCCTTCTTGTCGGGCAGGCCCACCGTTACCTGGCGGTCGAAACGGCCCGGGCGCAGCAGGGCGGGATCGAGCACGTCCGGGCGGTTGGTGGCCGCCATGACGATGACTTCCTGATTGGTTTCAAAGCCATCCATCTCGACGAGCAGTTGGTTCAATGTCTGCTCACGCTCGTCATTGGAGCCGCCAAGACCGGCGAAGCGCTGGCGTCCGACCGCATCCATCTCGTCGACGAAGATGATCGCCGGAGCGGCCGCCTTGGCCTTGTCGAAGAGATCCCGGACCCGACTGGCGCCGACGCCGACGAACATTTCGACGAACTCCGAGGCCGAGACGCTGAAGAATGGCACGCCCGCTTCTCCCGCCACCGCGCGCGCGGTCAGCGTCTTGCCGGTACCCGGGTGGCCCACC
>CADCWJ010000392.1 GCA_902806365.1 uncultured Thermomicrobiales bacterium | reverse complement strand
TCCCGATCCACGTAGGCGGTGACGACCACCCCGGCGGCCGCGCATTCGCTGAGATACCAGAGCATGTGGCAGCCGGAGAGCGAGGCGACGAGCAGTTCTTCGGGGTTGTAACGGGTAGGGTCGCCCCGGAAGTTGGGGTCGGAGGAGCCAGGGATCGCTGGCTTGCCGGCGACGGCGATCTCGTGGGCGCGGGCATAGTCACGGACGCCGCTGGTTCCGGATCCCCTGTTCCCGGTCCAGTTCACAGTGGTGGTGTATTCATGCTGGCGGGGCTGCCGCGCGAGTCGCGCTGGCTTCGAGGTCACGTTCATGGTCATGGAATCGCAACTCCTGAGTGATGTCGTGAGCGGTCGTGAAGTTACGGTAACACGGATGGTCGGTCATCCCATACATCGTTCGCCATGGCCCCCACTCGTGTAGAACCGGCAGCGTTGATATGCCTATCCCGCATCCGAGTCTCCGACCCGCACTAGTGGCAACGAGGTGAGATGAAAAGGACCACAAGGTCGAAACCGGCGGGCCAGTGACGACGATGAGTCGTGGACGACGCATCAGAGACGGGAGCAATTCCCTGTGTCGCCGTGATCGCGACGTCCGCGAGTTTCGCTTTCGTCGTATGTCCGTGTGTAGCCTCTCGAGTCCTTCCGGTCGCGTTTTCCTTCTTCCACCATAATGAACGCCTTGCCACCGGACAGCATCCGACGCATTGGAGAACGGCACGTCCATGAGCGACATCGGTACCCCGGCCAGCAGGCCGATAACTTCCCCGGTTCGGATCGGCGCGCCGTCGGACGCGATCAGCAGTGGAAACCGCGCGCGCCGGGATCGCTATTTCGGAATGGTGGCGGGCGTGCTCGCGGCGATCGCGATGCTCGTCGTGGTCATCGCCATGCGGCGGCTCACGGCCGTGGCTTCCCTTGTCGACGCGCTCGCCGATGCCCTGCTGCTCTATCTGCCGATCAGCATCTTCTCGCTGACGCTGGGAGTATTCGGAGCACAGGCCAAGACGCTGCTGCTGGTCGGCCTGTTCGCGGGGTTGCTGCTGGCGGGCGCCGCGATCGGGCGTTCCTATGCCCGGCGGACGGCAGGCGCGCGGCGGATCATGTGGGTTCGCGCGATCTCGATCGGGTTCACGATCTTCGCCGCCATCACGCTCTTCATGCTCCTGTATCTGAGCAACCGGACGCCGGACGCGATCGCCGGGGGGCGGCTCTTCCAGGTGCTGAGCCAACTCGGGCTCGCGTCGATGGTGTTCGCGGTGACGATGGCGGCAACGCTGGCGCTGCTGCGCGGCCTTGGAGCGGAAAAATCGGATCCGGGCGTGGCGGTGCCGAGCCGGCGGCGGTTCGCCACCCGGGCCGGGCTGGCCGTCGCGTCGCTTGGCGGATTGTTCGTGCTGGGGCGCGAGGTGGGGCGCGTGGCCGGTCGCAGGATCGTCGGAGCGAGCGACTCGGGCACGTTATCGCC
>CADCWJ010000391.1 GCA_902806365.1 uncultured Thermomicrobiales bacterium | reverse complement strand
GGAGGCGATCAGCTCGATGCCCTCGATCTGCCGGCGGCGCTCCCGCTGGATCGACGCCGCAACCTCAGGGTCTGCCAGCCGCAGCACATCCTGCGTCGTCGTGACCATGGTGACTCCTTGGGGGTGAGGGGGAGCGGCGGCAGGTGCCGGGCCGCGCTTGATGGCCGAGGGGGAAATCCAGCCAGATCTCTGCAATGCGGCGTCAGTGTACCATGGCGACAGGACGATCGTTTTGCCGGGATGGCGGCCCACCTCCGCTGGATTCGGTTCGAGAAGGACGACATTGGGTATGCGGGTTCTCGTCACTGGAGGAGCGGGCTACATCGGCAGTGTCGCGACCGCGATGTTGCTCGAACGTGGCTACGAGGTCGTGGTCCTCGACAATCTCGAACGGGGCCACCGTGCCGCGGTGCCTGAAGAGGCGGAGCTGCTGGATTGCGATCTTCGGAATGCCGATGCCACGGTATCAGCGGTATCTCGCGCGAACGCGGAAGCGGTTCTGCACTTCGCCGCCCTTCACCTGGTGCCGGAGAGTGTCGAACGCCCAGATGCGTACTACCGGACGAACGTAACCGGAGGTATCAACCTGCTCGACGCTGTCAAAGGGGCTGGCATCGGCAAGTTCGTCTTCTCCTCCACCGCGGCGGTCTACGGCGTGCCGGAGACGTCACCGATCACGGAAGACACGCCAGCCCGCCCAATCAATCCCTATGGGCGCTCAAAGCTCATGGTCGAGCAGATCCTGAACGATTACAGCGAGCGGTTCGGCTTTGCCTACGCGGCGTTTCGCTACTTCAATGTCGCTGGCGCCAAGGGAAACCTCGGGGAAGATCATCGTCCGGAGACGCATATCATCCCCGTCGCGGTAGAGGCGTTGACCGGGAAGCGAGAAACGTTCACGGTCTTCGGGACTGACTACCCCACCGAGGACGGCACCGCGATTCGGGATTATGTCCATGTAGTGGATCTGGCTGAAGCGCATATTTTGGCGCTCGAAAAACTCGACGAGTCGCTAGGGGCGATCAAT
>CADCWJ010000390.1 GCA_902806365.1 uncultured Thermomicrobiales bacterium | reverse complement strand
GCGGCCATGACCCACTCATTGTCGACATTGAACTCCACGCCAAGGCCGCGGACCGACAGGATGGGGCCCTCAGTGGGGGCGGAGGGGCCGTCGGAGACGGTCCCGCTGTGCTGAGCTGTCATTGCTTGATCCTTGTCTGCTTGGGATCGAAGGCGTCACGCAGACCGTCCCCGATGAAGTTCACAGCGAGGGCGATTCCGACGATGAAGGCCCCGGGCCACAGGAAGAGCCAGGGCCGCACAGTGAGCGCCGAGCGGTTGTCGTTGATCGCCTTGCCGAGGGAGGTGTCGGGTGCGACGACGCCGAGTCCGAGGTAGCTCAGGGCCGACTCGAGCAGGATCGCCCCGGAGATGGCGAGCGTCGCGAACACGATGATCACTCCGACGGTGTTCGGCAGGATGTGCCGGAAGATGATGCGCGCCGAGCTCGCTCCGACGGACTTCGCCGATTCGACGAATTCCTTCTCCCGCAGGGAGAGGAACTCGCCGCGCACGATCCGGGCGAGCCCGGTCCAGGTGACCAGGCCGAGGAAGACGCCGAAGGGGATGATTCCGTAGCGCGCAACGACTCCGGCCATGACGGCGGCGATCACCACAGTGGGGATGGTGATGACGACGTCGGTGATGCGCATCAGGAATGCCTCGGTCCAGCCGCGGAAGTAGCCCGCGATGGCCCCGACGGTGGTGCCGATGATCGTCGCCACGAGACCCACGGTGACGGCGATGATCAGCGAGGTCTGGATGCCGCGCATGGTCAGGGCGAAGTAGTCCCGGCCCAGGACGTCCTGCCCGAAGGGATGCTCGCCGAGGCTGAAGGGCCAGAGGGTCAGGGTGGGCTTGCCCTCGTTGAAACGGGCGCCCAGGACGTCGTAGTCCTTGCCCCACCAGCCAGGCAGGCCCGCGACCCCGATGGAGCTGAAGGACAGCAGGACGATCAGGGTGAGGAGTGCCATGCCGGCAAGGGCGCCCTTGTGGCGGAAGAAGCGCTCCCGCACCAGCCGGCCCTGGCTCTTTGCCTCGGTGGCGATCCGATCGGTCTGCTTCCGCGTCGGCGTGCCCCCCGCGATGTCGGTGTCCTGGCTCTGGAGCGTCATTTCGGAAAGTTCGACCTGCGACCGGGAGTCTCCCGGCTCGATGTCATGTTTGCTCATGATTCGGTTCCTAGCTGAGGGTGATGCGCGGGTCGAGGAAGGCGTAGGCGATGTCGGCGAGCATGTTGAACAGCACCGCCGCGGTTCCGACGACGAGGAAGAAGGCCATCACCGGTCCCGGGTCGACGGCGCGTACCCCGTCGACGAACATCTTGCCCATGCCGTTCCAGCCAAAGACCTGCTCGGTGATGACAGCCCCTCCCAGCACCCCGGCGAAGTCGAACGCCATGAGGGTGGTGATGGGGATCAACGCGTTGCGGAAGGCGTGCTTCACCAGCACGGTCCTCTCGCTCAGGCCCTTGGCCCGCGCGGTGCGGATGTAGTCCTGGTTCATGACATCGAGCTGGCTGGCGCGCGTGTACCGGGTGTAGGTGGCGAACGAGATCAAAGTGATGGCGATCGTCGGGAGGATCAGGTGCAGCGCGTAGTCGAGGTTGGTCTCCCAGAACGT
>CADCWJ010000389.1 GCA_902806365.1 uncultured Thermomicrobiales bacterium | reverse complement strand
GTGCTGACGACCGCGCTCTCGGTAGGGCCGACCTCCCGCGAGACCAGCGTCTGCAGCGCCATGATGATCTGGGCTCCGGCGACGATCGGGTCGACGCAATAGCTCGGGTAGGCGGCATGGCCACCTTTTCCCTGAATCCTGATTGTGAACGAATCCGCTGCGGCCATCACCGGACCCGGCCCGACGATGATCGTGCCGACCGGCTGTTCCTGGGCCATATGCAGGCCGAACACCGCATCGACCGGAGGGTCTTCCAGAACGCCTTCCTCGATCATCCCCTTGGCTCCGCCGGGAAACATCTCCTCGGCGGGCTGGAACAGGAGCTTGACCGTCCCCGCGAACTGGCTCTTGCGATCGTTCAGCACCCGGGCGAGACCCATCAGGATCGCGGTATGCGCATCATGGCCGCAGGCGTGCATCGTCCCGTCATTCTGCGACTTGTAATCGACCTCGTTTTCCTCGAGGATCGGCAGCGCGTCCATGTCCGCCCGGACGAGGACGACCCGGTCAGCCCCGGCGCCGGTCCCCGTGCCGCGGATCAGCCCGGTGACCCCGGTTCCGTTTATCCCGGTCCGGATATCCTCGACGCCGAGAGCACGCAGCCGATCGGCCACGAACCCCGAGGTCTTGACCTCCTGGAAGCCCAGTTCCGGATTCTCGTGCAGGTGCCGCCGGTCAGCGATGATTCCCGGCAGGATCTCGTCGACCATCTCGTGGAGTCTTGGCATGGTAACCATGGAATAACGTGCCCCTCTAAGCTAATGCGAGCGGAAGAACGACGAAGGCGGGACAGGCTTGCAGGCCGCCAGCTCCGCACGCCGCGACGGTGCGAATGGCGAGCACCTTACCAGACACGCACCCACCCGGAAATACCGGGCATCACGCACGAACGTCCCACAACTTCTCACCCAGCGTTGGTAGCAGCGGTGGTAGCATGGGACCATAGCACTAATGGTGAAATGGTGGCTATCTGACGATCGGCTCCTGGAGCGAGAATCGTATGACCCAGCCAGAGAACTTGCAGCCCACTCCCGGGCGGATCGATGAGACCGGGGCGACCGAGCTTGTCTGGCGAGCGATCGAGATCGCCGGCGGAACCCGCTCGATCTACCGCAATCCTCGGCAGGCGTTCAGCCCGCAGGCGAGGCGCGTGATCGATGTCGAAGGGACGCCCGTCGAGATCCGGTACGGCGAGATCTCGACCCCGGCTATCGGAACCGTCGCCGGCTGGGTCTTCGAGATTCACGACGACGACATCGAGCTGCTGATCCGCCCGCCTCGTCCCCACGGCTCCCAGGGTTAGGGCGCGTTTGGCTTCGCGTTGACCTTGCCCTCATCAAGTGTTACTAACCCGGCTCGCCAGCGAGCGGCCTGACTCTCGCCTCGGGCGGTGGTGACTCGCAGGGCTCGATGTGCCAGATCACTTCGGCACCACCGTTCCAGACCAGCTCCGCCAGGAAGTCCGCCAGGTCATCGCCGCGAACGTAGTACGTATTCACGTGCGGCCTGATCCGCTCAGTTTCCAGTCGGGTCTCGATCCGGTAGAACGGCGGCCGCTTCGCTCGCGCTTCCGCAAGTGGTTCACCATGACGG
>CADCWJ010000388.1 GCA_902806365.1 uncultured Thermomicrobiales bacterium | reverse complement strand
TGGATCCGGCGGGTCCGCGTCAGGACCGTCACCCGGCCCATTGCTCTCCAGCGCATCAGGAACTGTTCGCCGTCCAGCAGCCACCCGGCGTCCCGATGGCGCAGGGCTCCGAACCAGGCGAAGCCCGGGGTCACGAACACCAGCGAGGCGACCCACCACCAGGGGATGTCCGTCAAACGGTCAATGATGGCGGTGGCGAGCGCGACGGTGATCACCCAGCCGATCGAAGCGGCCACAATGTAGCGGGATCGGGCCCGCGTTGGCAGGCGGTTGAGGCCACGCGGATCGATCTCCATCGCGAACTCGGGAGATGCCTCCTGAAGCAACGCGGCGACATCGGACCGGCGAATCATCGGAAAGAGCACACCGTTCGCGGCCGTGTCCTTGCCGAACCCCGCCGTCTCGAACTTGATCTCGGCAAGCCCGAATGGCTGCCGGAGAATGGATTCGTGGACACCGATCGCCTGGATGCGCCGCACCGGGATCGTGACCCGGCGGCGATCCAGCAAGCCATATTGCAGATAGAGCTGATCGTCCTCGCGGCGGAGCTCGAAGCCGCCGAAGGTCAGGGCAGTGGTCATGATCGCCAGCAACCAGGCAATCACCCCGAAGACCAGCACGGCTCCGGTGATGATCCGGAAATCGCTCGCGGCCGCGACGAACCCATCCCACGGGACACGGTTCCAAAGGCTCTCGGGAATGAGGTCGTCGGCGAACTGCGAGGTTGCCCCGACCAGCGCGGCGGCGGGCCCGATTCGGCCGGATGTCGCGCCTGTCAGTATCAGTTCGCGCGTCGATAGCCGCCGGATCAACTCGCCCCCCATCACGCTCGACCGGGCCGCGGGTGGGGCTGCCGGCGTGGCTGCCGGTGTCACGAGCACCGATGGCATGACGGCGGGCTCGTCCTGGGCTGCCTGGCGAGCGGCCCGCAGCGCCTGACGAGCCGTCAGCAGTTGTGTCCGCAGGGCGGCGGCGTCATCCCGGCGGAGCGCCTGGATCTGGATATCGGACCCGAGCTGTCCCCCCGCCGCCGTCTCGATCCGAACCCGGACCACGCGCAACAGCCGTTCGAGGGGAGCCTCGTCAAGATCGACCGACTGGATCCGCTCGTACGGAACGATTCGCTCCTGTTTGGAGATGACACCGGAGCGCAACGTGATGTCCCGCGCGGTGAGGCGATAACGGTAGAACCACCACTGCACGGTACTGGCGACAAAGGCGGCCAGCGCAACGAACCCGGCAACCCCAAAGAAGAAGAGGTCGGCGATCCGGTCGTCGCCGCCGCGCGAGAAGAGGAACACCGCAAGCGGAACGATGAACCCGCGCAGGTTCCGCAGGAGCCTGGTGAGGATGAAGGCCCAGTGCGCCTGCCTCCACTCCGGTTCGGGCTCCTGCGCGCGAAGCTCTCCCCCATCCAGGGGCGAGGGGACATCCACACGCACCGGTTGGTCGTCATGCTGATCGGTCATTGACGTGGCACCATGACGATCAGGTTAGAGATCATCGTGTACCTTGGCCAGGTCGGCGATCCGATCCCGGACCTCGTGGGCGTCCTCGAGCGAAAGCGCCGGTATCTCCATCGAGCCAGCGGCGGTGAAGAACACCACGCTGGCGAGGCCGAAGCGCTGCTGAAGCGGACCACGCCGTGTGTCCACATGCTGGATCCGGGACATCGGGACGAGCTGGCGCGTCTTGACGAGAACGCCGTGCTGCAGATCGACCTCCTCGTCCCGGATCTCGTAGCGCCACTGACGGTAGCGGATAGCCGGGCCGACGAACGCCCAGATCAGCGACGG
>CADCWJ010000387.1 GCA_902806365.1 uncultured Thermomicrobiales bacterium | reverse complement strand
TGACCAAGGCCGATCCGGCGGTCGTCGCGAAACAGCGGGCGTTCGGCTACACGGCGGAGGACCTTCGCCTGATCGTGACGCCGATGGCGGGAGAGCGCAAGGAACCGACCTGGTCGATGGGGGATGACGCACCGCTGGCGGTCCTCTCGAACGTGCCTCGCCCATTGACTGCGTACTTCCGGCAGCGCTTCGCGCAGGTCACCAATCCCGCGATCGATTCGTTGCGCGAGCGGCGGGTGATGGCACTCGACGCTTTTGTCGGACCGCGTGGCAATGTCCTCGTCGAGTCGCCCGAACAGGCCGGGGTGATTCATCTGAAGAGCCCGATCCTGGCCGCCAACGAGCTGGCGGCAATCCGGCAGGTCGAGGCGATCCCGGTGGCCCAGGTTGAGACGCTCTTCTCCATTGCCGAGGGCGACGGGGCGATGGCGACGGCGCTGGACCGAATCGTGGCGGAGGCCGAGGCTTCTGTTCGCGCCGGTGCCGGCGTCCTGATCCTGAGCGATCGGGCACTGGACGTTGACAACGCGGTCGTCCCGATGTCGCTCGTCGTCGGCGCGGTACACCATCACCTGATCCGGGCGGGCCTCCGGGACCGGACCGACCTGATCTGCGAGACCGGCGAGGTCTGGGATGTCCATCAGCTCGGCGTCCTTGTCGGCTACGGTGCCTCGGCGGTGCATCCATACCTGGCGCTCGATGCCGCGTCGGCGCTTGCCGGCACCCGGGGCTACGAGATGACACGGCCGCTGGAGCTGCGCCGGAACTACATCTACTCGCTGGAGTACGGCTTTCTCAAGGTCACGTCCAAGATGGGCATCTCGACCGCGAGCGGCTACCGCGGTGCCCAGATCTTCGAGGCGGTCGGGCTGGCGCAGGAGCTGGTCGACCGCTGTTTCACCGGCACGCCCTCGCGACTCGGCGGGATCGGCCTGGCCGAGATCGAGCAGGATGTCCGCACCCGGCATGGGGCGGCGTTCGCCGAGATGGCGCCTCGCCTGCCGGACCAGGGGTTGATCAAGTTCAAGCGAGACGGGGAAGCGCACGCGTTCTCGCCGACGATCGTGAAAGCGATCCAGCAGGCCAGCAAGGACAACGACCCGGCGGCATACGAGTCCTACCGCGATCTCGTCCGCCAGCAGCCGAAGACGACGATCCGCGACCTGCTCGAGCTCAAGCCGATCGGTCCGGCCATCCCGATCGACGAGGTCGAGCCGGCGGAGGCGATCACGCGCCGGTTCGTCGTCACCGCGATGTCGCTTGGCTCCCTGAGCCCGGAGGCGCATCAGACGCTGGCGATCGCGATGAACCGGCTTGGTGCGCGCTCGAACTCCGGGGAGGGCGGCGAGGACCCGCACTGGTACGACGCGGAAGGCGACGACATCCCCCACAACAAGGTCAAGCAGGTCGCATCCGGCCGTTTCGGGGTGACGGCGCGGTACCTGTCCAAGGCGGAAGAGCTGGAGATCAAGGTCGCCCAGGGCGCGAAGCCGGGCGAAGGCGGGCAGCTCCCGGGCTTCAAGGTGACGGAGTTCGTCGCCCGGATGCGGCACGCCGTGCCGGGTCTGCCCCTGATCTCGCCACCGCCGCATCACGACATCTACAGCATCGAGGATCTCGCCCAGCTCATCTACGACCTGCGCCAGGTGAACCCGCGCGCAAAGATCGGCGTCAAGCTCGTTGCCGAGGCGGGCGTGGGGACGGTCGCGGCCGGGGTCGCCAAGGCGCGTGCCGACTACATCCTCGTCGCAGGCCACTCGGGTGGCACCGGTGCCGCTCCGCTGGCGTCGATCAAGCACGCCGGCGTGCCGTGGGAGCTGGGACTTTCCGAGACCCAGCAGACGCTCGTCATGAACGGGCTGCGATCGCGGGTCCGGCTCCGCACCGATGGCGGGATCAAGACACCGGAGGATGTGCTCGTCGCCGCCATGCTCGGCGCGGACGAGTTTGGCTTCGGCACGTCGGTCCTGGTCGCGATCGGTTGCGACATGGCGCGGCAGTGCCACCTCAACACCTGCCCGACCGGGATCGCGACCCAGCGGGAGGACCTGCGCGCGAAGTACACCGGCACGCCGGAGATGGTGATCGGGTATTTCAACCAGCTGACCGGCGCCATTCGCGAACTGATGGCATCGCTCGGGGCGCGCACGATCGAGGAGCTGATCGGCCGTACGGATCTGCTGGAGGCGAAGGCGCTGGAGGGACGGGCGGCACTGCTTGACCTCAGTGCGCTGCTTCCGCTACCGGCCGAGGCATCGGCGCGGCGGAAGTCGCTGGAGATCGACCATGCCGCCGAGGAGACGCTCGATGTCGGGATTCTGCGGGAGATCGAGCCGTTGCTCGCGACCGGTACCCCGGTCGATATCGAACGGCGGATCCACACCGAGAACCGGACAGCCGGGGCGCGCGTCGCCGGGCACATGACGGTGCTCCGGGAGAGCACGCCCACCCCACTCGACCGCGTCACGTTGCGCTTCACCGGAAGCGCTGGTCAGAGCTTCGGTGCGTTCACGGTGCCGGGCC
>CADCWJ010000386.1 GCA_902806365.1 uncultured Thermomicrobiales bacterium | reverse complement strand
CTCGGTCGGGACCCGTTCACGGTCGAACGGCTCTGGAGCATGATGGCCTCGCGTGCGCACCAACGCGGGCGGCGCGGCATGCTGATGATGGCGATCAGCGGGATCGACATTGCCCTCTGGGACATCATCGGACAGGCTACGGAAACTCCGCTCTACCGGCTTCTCGGCGCCTACCGCGACACGCTCGACGCCTATGCGTCCGCGGGGTTCTACGCTCAGGACAAGGACCCGAACGCCCTGGCCGAAGAAGTCGGCACATACGCATCGCGGGGGTACAGGGTCGTCAAGATCAAGGTCGGCCGCAATCCCGAGGTCATGTCGAACCTGCTCCATGACATGCCGGAACCCGGCTATGCGACCAGCTCGCTGGAAGAGGACGTCGAGCGAGTACGGCTGGCCCGTCAGGCGATCGGTCCCGGGGTCGGTCTTGCGATCGACGCCAACAACGCCTGGACGCCGTCTGTCGCGCTCAAGTTCATGCGCGAAGTGGAGCCGTTCGACATCCGGTGGCTGGAGGAGCCGGTGGCGACGGACGACATCGAGGGAAGTGCACTTGTCGCCCACCGCCTCGATACCCCGGTGGCGGGGTACGAGACGGAGACCGGCTTGCCGGGATTCCGCGAGCTCATCGCCCGGCGTGCCGTCGATATCGTGCAGCCGGACGCGATCTGGACCGGAGGCATCACGGAGTGCCGGAAGGTGGCAGCTCTCGCCCAGGCATACGGGCTGCCGGTGATTCCCCACGTCTTCTCTTCAGCGGTGAGCTCCATCGCGAACATGCACCTCATTGCCTCGCTCCCCAATGCCGGCCTGCTGGAGTTCGACCAGAACATCAACCCGCTCCGGTCGGACTTGTTCGAGGAACCGATTTCCCCCGCGGCGGATGGGACGGTCAAGCTCCCCGACCGGCCCGGGCTTGGCGTCAAGCTCAACGATGCGACCATCGAGCGGTACAGGATCGATCGACACCGGCCGTAGCCAACCGCCGGGGAAATCGCCAAGGAGTGTTCCATGAAGCTGGCAGACAAGGTCGCGATCGTTACCGGAGGGGCTCAGGGGATGGGCCGGGCGATCAGCCTGCGCTATGCCCAGGAGGGTGCGAGCGTGGTAATCGCGGACCGCAACCTCGAGGGCGCGGAAGCGGTCGCACGGGAGATCAGCGACGCCGATGGAAAGGCCGTCTCAGTAAGTGTCGATGTACGCGATCAGGGGCAGGTCCAGCGGATGGTCGACACCGCGGTCGAGCACTTCGGCGGTCTCGACATCCTGGTCAACAACGCAGGCGTCGGGAAGATCATTCCCTTCCTCGATACGACCGAGGCGGACTGGAACTTCATGTTCGACATCAACTGCAAGGGTCTGCTCTGGTGCAGCCAGGCAGCCGCACGGCAGATGATCACACAGGGGCGTGGCGGCAAGATCGTCAATCTCGCTTCACAGGCCGGTCGCCGCGGCGAGGCCCTCGTGCTCGCCTACTGCGCGAGCAAGGCATGCGTGATCAGTATGAACCAGTCGATGGCCCTGGCGCTCGCCCCACACAAGATCAACGTCAACGCAATCGCTCCAGGGATTGTCGACACGCCGTTCTGGGACGAGGTCGACCGGCAGTTCGCGGCGCTGCTGAACATGGAAATCGGCGAGCCCAAACGAACGTTCATCCAGTCGATTCCGCTGGGCCGGATCGAGCAGCCCGAAGACATCACCGGCGCGGCCGTCTTCCTGGCGTCCGCCGATGCGGATTACATCACCCAGCAGACGCTCAACGTCGACGGCGGCAACTGGCCCAGCTAGGTTCCGAATAGTGCTCAAGCATCATGACCGCTCCAGGACAATGCCCAGGAGTCCCTTCCGGGAGTGTTTCCGCTTATGTGCCTGCCTCGTTCGATGCCTCAATATCCAGCAGACGGCAGGTATCCGCTCCCGATCCACTCGATTCCCGATACCGAATATCGAATACCGAATCACGATGGAAGGGACTTTCGAACGCCTGTTTGCCCGTAGTTGCACGCCGCCATGCTTTCAGTAAAGGTGCGTGCTGGGACTCGCGCAGGCCCAATCCGGGGACTGGGAGATCGATGCACCCTCGTCAGCAACTGGTTCGCGTCCTGGCGTCGGCCCGCGGCGCGACGACGGTTGGTGACGGATTCCGGGACCGTGGTCCTTGGCAGCATGTGCCCAGATGGGAGACAGCCACACCGACAGCACCGGCATTCCGCACACGGGGTCCTAAGGGGTCACGGAAGCGGCTTTCCACTCGCCAAGCAGGTTCTCCTGCCGACGCAGCATGGCTTCTCGCGATCGCGGATTTTGGTCATCCCAGCCGAGCAGATGCAGGGTGCCGTGGATAGACAGGAACAGCAACTCGTCGAGCTCGCTCCATCCGGCGTCCCCGGCTTGGGCCGTCGCACGTTCGACGGAGATCACGATATCGCCTCCGGCACGTTCGTTCTCCGGCATGCCGTACGGAGCATCACCAGGGCCGGCGTATGGAAAGGTCATGATATCGGTCGGAGAATCGAGACCCATGAACTGGTAGTGCAGTCGCTGGATCTCCGCATCGGTGGTGAACCGGAAAGCGAGCACCCACGCCCCAGCGGCGCCATTGGCGCGCAGGACGAACGACAGGAGGCTCTCAAGCCTCGACGCAGTCAGGCGGTCTGGAACCGGAGTGCGAGTGTCGACGGTCAGCGTCAGGGCGAGTTCAGCCACTGACGCCGCTGGTCAGGGCCGTGCGAACGGCCGTCGACAGGCGCCCACCATCGACGCGCCCGCCCGAGCGCCGGGTGAGCATTCCCATCACCTTGCCCATGTCCTTCGGAGAGGTCGCGCCCGCTTCGGCGATGCCCTCACGGACAAACGTCTCCAGTTCCTCGTCGGTCATCTGCCGGGGCAGGTATCGTTCCAGCACGGCGAGCTGGGACTCCTCCCGATCGGCAAGATCGTCCCGCTTGCCGGCTCGGAACTGCGCGATGGAATCGCGGCGCTGCTTTGCCTGGGATCGCAGAAGGGCGATCTCCTCATCGCCGGTCAATGGTTCCCGCTTGTCGATCTCCGCGCTTTTGACGGCGGAGAGAAGGAAGCGGATCGTGTCCCGCGCCTCGTTATCCCGATCGCGCATCGCCTGTTTCATGTCGGCGGTCAACGTATCCCGCAGGGATTGAGTCACCGGCGAATCCTCTCCTTGAAACGCATCTCCGGGCCCTAACCCATCGGTGCGAGCTTGCCGCCACCAAGGACGTGAAGGTGAAGATGATTGACGGTCTGCCCGGCGTCCTTGCCCACATTCACGAGCACCCGGAAGCCCGTCTCGGAGAGCCCGCCATCCGTCACCACCTTGTTCACCGCCCGTACCAGCTCGGCGAACAGATGGGCAGGCTCGCCGCCAAGCGCTCCGAAATCCGGAACATGCGTGCGCGGGATCACCAGTATGTGTGTCGGCGCCTGCGGAGCGACATCGTCGAAAGCGACGACGTGCTCCGATTCGTACCGGAACGGGGTGCCCAACTCCCCCGCGGCAATCGTGCAGAAAATGCATTCGTCATCACGTACGGTCATCGAATGAGCCTTTCGCCCAGGGTCAACGCGAGCCACGGGCATCGGTCCGCCTCGTTCGGAGAAAGAGTATGCCAGAGCTACCCGAAGTCGAAACCGTCCGATCCCTGCTCGAACCGGCGATCGTCGGCCGGACGATTACCGACGTCACGCTTGGTGATTTCAGCGGCGTGCTCGAATGCCGGATACCGGGACTCGACCCGCTGTGCGTGCTCCGGAATGTCGAGATCCTGAACGTCACGCGCCGGGGCAAGTATCTCATCGCCGGCCTCTCGAACGGGCTCTTTCTGATCGTCCATCTCAGGATGACCGGACGCCTCCTGATCCTGCCGGCCGACTCCCCTCCCGTCCGGTTCCAGCACGCCGCGATCCATCTGTCGTCCGGCGTCGATCTCCGGTTCGGCGATCAGCGAAAGTTCGGGCGCCTGACGATCGTGGCGGCGGAGGATGTCGCTCGACTGACCAACCGGTTAGGACCAGAACCGTTCGATCGACGGCTGACCGCCTCGGTGTTGCGCGACACACTGCAACGCCGTCCGGGAAAGATCAAGAACGCGTTGCTGGACCAGTCGCTGATCGCCGGACTCGGCAATATTTATGTCGACGAAGCGCTGTTCCGGACCCGGATTCATCCGGAACAGGCGTCGAACTCGCTCTCGCTCGACCAGGTTCGGCGCCTGCTGCAAGCAATCCGGCTCATCCTGCGATTGGCGATCCTGCGCCAGGGGACCACGTTCGCCTCGTTCGAGAATCCCTACGGAGAGGCTGGGGAGAACGCCGGCTTCTTGCGAGCCTACGGCAAGTCCCGCGACGGAGGCCGCTGTCCACGGTGTCGCACACCATTCCAGAAGATCGTGGTGGGTGGTCGCGGCACGACGTTCTGCCCTCGTTGCCAGTTCCGCACCGGCTGATCGTCCGGGGTGTCGATCGGTGGACAACGGAGCTGTAGTCAGCCCCATCAGCTCGAGCGGAACGATCACCGATGGCCCATACCCGGAGACCAAGGCGGTCATCGGCGGGTTCTCGATCATCGACGTGCCCTCACGCGAGGAGGCGCTGGAGTGGGCGGCCAGGATCGCCGTCGCCTGCCGGTCTGCACAGGAGGTGCGGGAGATCATGTGCGACCCGGACTCCTAATCGGTGCCCCCCGCGTCTGATCCATGCCGCCCCACGAAAGCTCAAAAAAACGTTTTCGCCGAACGTGAACCGGCGACCGGCAAGACGCGATGGATCTTCGATGACGCCGGGATGAGCATCGACGAACTGAGAGCCAGGGCCGATTTGCTCCCGGACAAGTGAGCCGGGCGAGTCGACCCAAGTCCGACGGTATCCAGTCGCCGAAACACAATAGCCGGCCACCTTGCGCGGATGGCCGTTTTCTTTGAGTTCATCGGGGCTTTAGTGGAGCGGGGGATGGAACTCGAACCCACGGCATTTTGTCTGGAGGATTAACACTTGTTTCATCCAGCTCTTCCGACCTGGAGCCGGTTGGTGATCCTGACTTCAGCTTGAGGTGCAGAGCTAGATGACACGATCGTAGCGGTCTGGACCGGAGCATGCGATCGTTTTCTGTGTCGACTGCGCTGGGACCGGCTGCCGACCCCGGTTACCCCGGCCGAGATGCTCGGCTTTGTCCAGGACCAGCAGTACGACCGCAAGCAACGGCACGTGCCACGGCACCACGGGACGATGGTCGCCAGTGCCTTCGCCACCTGGTCGATTGACCCCATGACCCGGATCACCTGGCTCGGGGTCGGCGTCCATCCCGCCCGGCAGAGGCGGGCCATCGGCACGTCCATGTTCGACCGGATGGAAGCGCTCGCCCGGGACGCCGACGCTGGGGTCGTGAGGTGATGCACGTCGTCGCTGAAGATTAATCCTGAGCGGGTCGGATCTCCACCGTGAGGCCCCCTTCTACCTTCCGTACATGCCAGGCAACGCCACGGCCAGCGACCGACACCTCGCCATCTCGCACGATCAGCACAGTGTCCTCGTCGATCGCCCATCCGTCGTCCACCCGGCCAGCATCGATTGCGTGGAGCAGCCGTGTCGGCGTTCCATATTGCGCGGCGTGAGGATCAACCGAAAACGGCACCAGGCCAAGGCCGGGTCGAACATCGAGTTCGTCGACCTCCTCGCTGACCTCCTTCGAGCAGATCTCGACCTGCTGGCCCGCGCGCGTCATCCTCCAGCCACCGGCAATTGCCCGCTCCGGCCCGATCATCGCTCCCGCCGAGTTCCCGGCGTACGGGATACCGCTTTCGACCAGCTCCCGAATCCAGGCGGATGCGGACGGGACAATCGCGTCGTGATAGGCGGGGGTATGGCCGCCAGCGACAAAGATCCCGGTTGCGCCCTCGACGTCGGCGCGCTGGAGCGGCCGCGCAGGCGACACGAAGACCGGGTAAACGTCCGTCGTGCCGGCCGCATTGAACGCGAATTGCACCATGCCAAAGAGGTCGTCCCGATGCGCGTCGTCAAGCAAGACGCACGCGATGCGCGTCCGCCCGCCCACGGTGGCAGCTTGCACGAACGGGCCATAGGTGCGCGGGTAGGCGTCTGCTGTCCAGCCACCACCTATGAGAAAGACAGCTGTGTTTGCCATCGGACACCTCGCCTGACGAAAACAGCGGAACGGCAGGGGCTAGCGGGATTCGCCTTACCCAGGATAGGGGATAGTTCGGGTCAAACGACGGCGAGTCGCGTTGACCGCGTGGCCGCATAGTAGCGCGGGTTGCTGGCCGATGTGACAAAGGCCGATTTGACGCATGCTTGCCCCAGGACAAAACGGAACGAATGACCGCGGCTCACAGGGTATTGCGAGCCGCGGTCGGGCACGAATCAGACTCAGGACGGGCGGCGATCAACGGGTCTCAGTGTGCCTGGAAGGGCCGGATCCGGACGCCGGCCGGGGTGACGCGTCACCACCCCGGCGCTGCCCTGTCAGCATCGACTACTTGAGATAGGCCGTGGAGACCCATCCTTGCTTGCCGTTGTACGTCACCTGGGCGAAGTTGTTGCTCAGCGCGCCATTGGGGACAACCCTGGCCCCGGCCGGGATGACCTGGATGATTGCCGACGATGTGCTCGGCTCCGTCCGAAAGTTCACCGCCGCCGTCGTGGTCATGTAAGCCGGCACCGGGCCTTCGTGGCTGGTGAAGGAGATGTAGGCGTCAGCCATCCAGCCGGCGAGGCCGTTGTGGGACACGTAGCGGAAGCCGTTCCTGACCGTGGTGCTCGTCCCAATCCTGCTGCCACCGGAGACGACGCGCAGGACCGCGTACGAGGTGCCCGGACCGGAGCGGAGGTTGACGGCGGAGCTGGTGAAGGCCGTACCGGTGATGACCGGATCGGATCCGGTCGAGCCTGCCGCCACAACCAGGGATGCCAGCACCCAGCCGGACTTGCCGTTGAAAATGATGCCGGCGTAGCCGTTCTGGACCTGTCCGTTGATCTGGAACGTGGCGCCTTTATAGATGACCGAAATGATGGAGAAGCTCGTGCCAGGCCCCGAGCGGAAGTTGGCGTTGCTGCTGACGGTGTAGGTCTGCGAGGTGTGGTTGGCGACGGCCGGACCGATCGTGCCGACCGCCAGCGCGGCTACACCGGCACCGGCCAGGGACTTGAGGATCGAGCGGCGTGACGTTGTGGTGGCGAGCGTGTTGGTGATGCGATCAACCGAAGTCAAGGATCAGTACCTTTCGTGCGATGGGCCCGGATGCCGGGCGGTCAATGGTAGGAGTGCGGCCCAAGAACCCCGTGGTTCTCGCCGGTGGGGCGTGGGTCCGATATCGATATCTTGGGCCAAAATTAGGTCGTCCGGTACCGTAAAAATACGGAACCCTGCCCGGCCTTGAGCCGGCAAGGGGACTCCGTAAAAATACGGATGGGACCCCGAGAGCAACTGGTGCGACGTCCTAAAGCGCTCCAGCTTTTTGGTTGAGCCAGTCCATCATCTCGCCCCTAGCCAGCGACGCACACGACCCGGTGGCTCTGGATGAATGGAATCGCTCGTTTGGACCAGGGCAGCCGAAGTCAGGCCGAGGCTCTAGGCGTCACGGCGGGCGAGGGCGTTCAACTGTCTGGCGTCAGCGCCCGACGGCGCGTTCGGGAGATGACGGTGACGGTCCCGGG
>CADCWJ010000385.1 GCA_902806365.1 uncultured Thermomicrobiales bacterium | reverse complement strand
GAAATGGATGCGCGATGTCAGCGACGCCCAGTCGTTCCGGGGCGCGTTTTCCGATGTCGCCCCCCGTCTGACCGACCTGGAAGATGCCGCTCCCGCCTGGGGCGATTGCGGCGTGATCGTGCCGTGGACGATCTGGCAGGCGTACGGCGACACGCGGATCATCACCGAGCACTGGGCGGCGATGGAGCGCTGGGTGGCGTGGATCCACGACGCCAACCCGGACCTACTTTGGCGGAATAACCGGATGCACGACTTCGGGGACTGGCTCTCGATCGGGGCCGACACGCCGAAGGAGCTGATCGGCACCGCCTATTTTGCATACGACGCGCGGTTGATGGCCGGGATGGCCGAGGCGATCGGCCGGACCGAGGACGCCCGTCGGTACCGTCAGCTCTTCGACGAGGTCGCGGCGGCGTTCCGCGCGGCGTATGTCCGGCCGGACGGGACGATCGAGGGCGACACGCAGACGTGCTACGTCCTCGCGCTGCACTTCGGTCTTCTCGACGAAGGGATGCGCTCGCTGGCCGCAGAGCATCTGGTGGAGCGAATCGCCGACAAAGAGGGCCATCTCTCGACCGGGTTCGTCGGTGTCAGTTATCTCTGCCACGTCCTGACCCAGAACGGCTATCCCGAGGTCGCCTACCAGCTGCTGCACAACCGGACGTTCCCGAGCTGGATGTACTCGATTCTGCATGGCGCCACCACGATCTGGGAGCGGTGGGACGGCTGGACCGAGGAAAAGGGGTTTCAGGACCCGGGAATGAACTCCTTCAATCACTACTCGCTGGGTTCGGTCGGGGAGTGGCTGCGGCGCTCCGTCGCCGGGATCGACCAAGTGCCGGGACATGTGGGGTACGAGCGAATCCGGATCCGACCGCTCGTCTCCGACACGCTGACGTTTGCGGACGGCACGTACGACAGCATCCGGGGGCTGATTCGCTCGCGGTGGGAGCGCGATGGGGAGTCCCTCCGCATGGAGGTCACGATCCCGGCGAACACCATCGCCGAGGTCTGGATTCCAGCCAAAGCATCGGATCGGATCGTGGAAGGCGACGCGGACGTCTCGATCCGGGAGTGGCGGGACGGTGCGGCGATCGTTGACATCGGGTCCGGGGCGTGGGCGTTCACAGTCGGCGACCGGTAAGCGGTTGTGAACACTCGGCGTCACCGTTCGCATTAAGAAGCGGGGCGAAGGCGGAACGTGCCATGTCAGCCCATATTGCCGGTTCCACCGCGGGTGCGGATGCCTTCGAGATGGAGGCGCAGCAGGCGATCGGCCATTCCCGGCCGTAGCGGCTCGGGATGAGCCGAGAGCTGGATTACGAGTCCATCCCAGACGGCGTGAAGGAGCGACGCCTCCGCTTCCAGGGCGTCGTCCAGCGGCAAGTCCGGGGATGCCTCGATCCGCAGACCGCATAGGTTGATGACAGCCGTCCGGCACAGCCACTGGGCGGCCGACCACTCCATCCGCCGAGCCGGTTCCAGCAGCGGATCAACGCGTGACTGCTCGACAAACGCATTCCATGCGTGCATTTCGGTGGCCCGGGTCCGGTCCAGCGGGAGACCCTCCTTGAAGAGGTCGGTGAGCCAGTCAATTGGATCGTCCCCGTCGTTGATCTCACTGGCTCGACGGGTGATGCGACCCGTGACACGTTCCACCATGAGCTCGACAGCGAACACGATCAGCTCCGACTGGGACGAGAAGTAATGCCGCAACGAGCCAGCGGAGACGCCAGCTTCCGCGGCAACGCTGCGCACCGAAACGCCACGCATGCCGTCGCGCTCGACCACGCGCCAGAGCGCTGCTCCGATCTCGTGACGTCTCTGCGCATGATCGACAACCCTCGGCATCCCACACGTTCTTTCTAGTACAGTTGTATCATAACGTTGTCGACGCGCCGTCGCCATGCTCTCCAGCGAAGGAAAGAAGCCATGTCACTCCCGCTCATCCTGACGCTCCTCGGTCTCGCACTGGTCGACAGTACAAGCCTCGGCACGATCGGGGTGCCCATCTTCCTGACTGCCGCGCGGATCCCGGTTCAGCGGCTCCTGCTCTACCTGGCGACGATTACGGTGTTCTATTTCCTGGTCGGTGCGGCGCTCCTGGTGGGGCTCGATTCGGCGCTCGATGCGATTGACGGCGTCTTCGAGAGCCGGGCCGCGCTCGTCGCTCAGCTTCTGGCCGGGGTGTGCCTCTTCATCCTGTCATTTCGCTTCGGCGCCAAGAAGCGGGACCAGGCGCCACGGCGTTCCTGGCAGCCGAAAGACAGCAGCGCCCGGGCGATGATCGCGCTGGCGCTGACGGCAGGAGTCATCGAGGTCATTTCGATGGTGCCATATATCGCCGCGATCGGGATCCTGACCGGCTCGAACCTGTCGATGATGGCGCGAATCGGGATTCTCGCCGGTTACGTGCTGGTGATGGTGATACCTGCGCTCGGGGTACTTGGGTTGTCTCGCATCCGCGCGCCCTGGGTGAACCGGTTGCTCGACCGCACCGGAGCGTGGATTCAGAGGAACGCCGAGGGCATGCTTGGCTGGATGCTGGGGATCGTCGGCTTTTTCCTGGCCACGAATGCGATTGGCTCCCTGGCGTGAAGAGGGTCGGGGGGCCGACCATGCCGCCCGCGGGTCCTTTTCATGCGTCCGAGCCGCCGAAGGTGGGACCGCCCAACGTCGATGACGACTGCCGATCCGCCCGAGGGATCGCGGGCTTGCATCCCGAACTGGAGACCCGGACTGCCGGTCGACTGGTCGTTACCGGCACGCCGGACCCGGCCGCTGCCCTGGGTCCGCAGAGCGGGAGGCCGCTCGTGGTCTCCGTTGCCGCTGTGCAACGTTGATGGCGGCAGGCAGGTCAGCGCCGCGGGGGCTCGGGTTCCTGCAAGGGCCGATGCCCGTGATCAGCCGGTGGCCCACGAAACGGCCGGTTGCCGCATCGCGAATCCGCATTGCGTATACCGGTGATTCCCGGAACAACCCACTGGCGCGACGGGCCACGGGCCCTGGATACGTACCTGCTGGCTCTCGGTCAGGTGGCGGACGCGAAAGAAATCTCGAACGTCTTGGTCCAGAGCGTGAAATCATCGGATGGGTCAACCAGGACAGTTCCCATTGCCCCGAGATAGTCACCCGAGCCGCCGACGATCGTCGTCAACGAGGGTTCGCCACTCCCCGACTGGATGCCCTGGATCGCGAGCGTGCTTCCGTTTGGGAAGACGACCGTTTCGGTGCAGTGGTTGTCACCGTCGGCGTTCAACGCCAGACACGAGCCATGTGTCAGGGCACCGGTGTCCACCTCGTTCGCCTCGTCGAACATGGGGTCCGGACCCCAGACCGTCAGGTCACCGGGGCTGGTGCCGGCATCGCCGAGGTCGATGATACTGACATTCTCGGCATGCTCGACCAGCACGAATGTCGTCGCGCCGGCATCGCCGACGGGTGTTGCATCCTGGGCGACGACCCGGGCAGCACCAATCGCTGCCGCGAGCGTGAGCACGATGATCCCGAACGTCCGTGTACCACGCATGCGTCTTTCCCTTCTCGAGAGCTTTCGATCCTGCCCCATCTGCTGCATCACCGGTGCCCGGCCATGATGGTGCGGGTCGGTGAAGGTCTCCGGCGGCAACGAATGTTTCCAATGGTCCCGTTCGTCTCATCCTACTGCGTGCCTCGGAAACGAGCGCCCGCCGGAACTGCGGAGTTAGGTGCTATCACTCGGGCCACGGTTGGCTTCCATCATTGTGCAGGCGGCGGTTCCCGTACCGGCAGGACCGGGCCTCGGCTGTCACGAGCGCCTGTCTGTCAGGTCGGTTCCGGTACACGAAGCCTGGTGAACGTCAACCTTGGGTTCCCTGCGTTGCGCCCGGCGATTTGGGCCGTTTGACTGGAGCGCCCACTTTGCCGGCTGGCGCCAAAATTCGGAACTGATTGCTTGCTGAGTGGCCGGGATACCGAAAGTGGGAACACCTCCCCGGTTCGCCCGCCGCTCTCAGTCCTGCGGCAGGGCGAGTGCGACGGCGGTTCGGACGTGCTTCCCGCTGGTCCATGCGAAGAGATATCGTCTCGACACGTGCCGGACCTGATGCGCAAATCGAGGTTGTCCCGTACTATAACGGCGTAGTCGATACAACTCGTTGTCGCGTGGCTCTCCGGGCGCATCGTGCGATATCCGGGAGGCAAGGGTTCTTCCACCAATCGACGGTCGATTGGCAGTACGTTTGGCTTCTGCTCCGGCGGGATGGCGATGGCGCATCGTCGCTCCGATCCGGACCAGAAACCCAGGCACCTCAGGAGGTCTCGATGCGGACGTCACGACATTCCCGTTTGGGGTCATCGAAGCGCGGCATGACATCGTCGTCGCTCTCCCGGCGCGATGTGCTTCGCGGGGCGGCGGGAGCGGCCGCCGGAGCAGGACTCGGCGGAGCCGCATTCTCGCGCGGCGTGCCCGGCGCGTTCGCTCAGGGCGCGACCCCGGCGGCGGATATCCCCCGGACACCATCGACGGCGACCGTCGATGGCACGCTCCAGGTGCTGCAGAAGCTCGACTTCCACCCCGATCACAACCAGTTCATCAAGGACGAGATCACCGCCTTCGCCCAGGCCAGCGGCTGGCAGGTCGAGATCAGCGAGGTCGGCAGCCTCAACTCCGGCGAGGTCGCGCAGCGGCTCGTGGCCGGCGTCCAGGCCGGAAACGCGCCCGATGTCTACTTCGACAACGCGCCGATCCGCCAATTTCAGGACCTTGGCATCTTCCAGGACGTGACGGAGCTTGCGACGGAGATGGTCGGGCTCTACGGCGACACGACTCCGGCGATGAACAACAACGCCAACTTCAACGATGCCTGGTGGGGCGTACCCTGGTTCACCCGGATCGACGGCTGGT
>CADCWJ010000384.1 GCA_902806365.1 uncultured Thermomicrobiales bacterium | reverse complement strand
TGAAGCGATCGCATGAGCGACTCGTGCGCCCGCTTGTACAGGCGATTACGCGTCCCGCGATGCCCCTTCACTTGAAGAAGAACCTTGCGGTGCCGCCGATGGGCGGCGACACCTCGTTTCACCCTTGCCATTACGTCCTGTTCCTCAATCGATACGGGCTGCATCGCCCCGCGCTAGCCGTGCGGAAGCATCCGCCGGACGCGCTTCACGTTGGTTGCGTCCATAACGAGCATTCGGTCGAATTGTCGTTTCACGCGCGGCGCCTTCTTGCGCCGGAGATGACTCTTCATCCCCTTGGCGTGCATGATCTTTCCGGTGGCAGTGATCTTGAACCGCCGCTTGGCGCCCTTATGCGTTTTGAGCTTGATCTTGTTGCTCATGGCTGGCCTGGTTCTCTCTTTCTGATGGGCTGGACCGCTGGCGAAGCGGAGCCATGTACATCGTCATGGTGCGGCCTTCCATGCGGGCCGACTGCTCAATGGAACCATGCTCGCGAAGCTGGATCGCCAACTGGTCCAGAAGGTCGCGGCCAAGCTCGGGATGGGTGATCGATCGGCCACGGAAGAGCACTGTCAGCTTGACCTTGTCTCCCCCATCGAGGAACCGGGCGGCCTGGCGACCCTTCGTTTCCAGATCGTGCCCACCGATTTTCGGCTCGACACGAACTTCCTTGAGTCGCGTTACGTGCTGATTACGCCGTGAATCACGCTCTTTGCGGCTCTGCTCGTACCGAAACTTCCCGTAATCCATCAATCGGCAAACGGGCGGGACGGCGTTCGGCGCCACTTCTACGAGATCGAGCCCTCGTTCCCGCGCCATTTCCATCGCTTCCCGGGTCGGGACGATGCCGACCTGGCGTCCTTCATCATCGATTAATCTCACCTCGCGAATACGAATACGCTCGTTCACGCGAGTTTGTGCTGGTCTGGAAATAGCTCGCCTCCTGAACCGCGGGCGCTTTATGCTGGACACACGAAAAAGCCGGTGCAAATGACCGACAATGGGCCAGCAGCGATATGGTATCAAGGTACCACGAAAGGGAGAGGCGCTTCAACGATCGGCACGCTGGCGGGTTCGATCAGAGGTTCGGTGCCATGGCGTCTCTCGCGGCAAGGATAGCCCTTGCCTGTGCTTCATCCTTGTGAAGCTGGGCGATCAGCGCATCGACGGAGTCGAACGTCGCATCGGGGCGAAGTCGCTCGATGAATTCCGTCGTCAGCCACATACCATACAGATCCCCATCGAAATCGAGAATATGGGTCTCGATCAACCGGCTGCCCGTGTTCAGCGCCGGGCGGGTGCCGATGTAGGTGACGGCCGCCATCGGCTGCGGCCGGTCAGGCAACCGGGCATACGACGCATAAATGCCGTCCGGAAGCGCAACCAGACCCGCCGGAGGAACCACGTTGGCAGTCGGGAACCCGATCTGGCGGCCCAGTTGCGCACCCTGAACCACCTCGCCCGCCAACGCGAACGGATAGCCAAGAAGTGATGCGGCCCGCTCGGGTTTCCCCTCGAGGATGTAGCGGCGAATTCGGCTGCTGCTGACGATCTCGCCGTCCAGAAGAAGGCGCTCGACAGCGTGCACCTCGAATCCCAGCGTGGCGCCGATCTCGGCGAGACGGTCGACTGTTCCCGTCCGGTTGTAGCCCAGCGCGAATTCTTCTCCTACCCAAAGCTCGACCGGCTGGACCGCCTGGTGCAGCTGCTCCATGAACGTTTCCGGCCGCTGCGATCGCAATGCCTCAGTGAACGGCAGCGCGAGCACGTCGAGCTGGCCCAGGTCGTGAAGCCTTTCGATCTTGCGCTCGGCGGTGAGCAGGCGCCCAGCAAAGCTCTCCGGCCGTATCACCTGGGCAGGGATCGGCTCAAAAGTAACGACCAGCAGGGGAAGGCCCCGCTGGCGAGACCTGCCGAGCGCCGTTTCAAGAAGATGCCGGTGCCCGAGATGCACGCCATCGAATGTGCCGACCGAGACGACGTGCGGCTGGCGTGGAATTTCATCGTAGCGCGTCTTGGGCACGTGGGTCACGTCGCTGAAAACTCCCGTGGAAACACCTTGCGTGGCTCGATCATCCCGTTCTCCCGGGATGCCTCGCCAACACCGAGCCACCCGCCCAACTCATCATAGACGCGAACCGGCCCAGGCAGACATCCGGAAATCGACAGGTGGACGCCATTTCGCCACCGATCGACATCTTCCTCCGAGAGGAAGACACTTTCTCGGTCGAGCAGTGACCAATCGGGATGAAAGGCAAGACTACGCCAGCCATCTTCGGTGATTGCATCGGATACGGCCGAGAGGGCGAGCGCATCGCTCAGCAAGAACGGTCCCGATCGCGTGCGGACGAGATGCGAGAGGTAGGCTCCGGTCCCCGCTGACCGCCCCAGGTCGACCGCCAGCGAGCGAATATAGGTGCCCTTCGTGCACTCGATATCAACGGTCAGGATCGGGGAAACCCAGCTCAGCAGCTCCAACCGAGAAAACGAGACAATCCGCTCGGCAACCTCGACAGGGCTCCCCTGACGTGCCAACTCGTAAAGCCGCTTGCCGCCCACCTTGATGGCCGAAAGCGCCGGTGGACGCTGAGTCGAGGTCCCCAGAAAGCTGGCCAGGAGAAGGCGGACCTCCGCTTCGCGAAGGTGAGTGGCGTCAAACTGGCCAATCACGCGGCCATCTGCATCGGCACTGTCGGTCTCGATCCCGAAGGTAATCTCGGCGCGATATCCCTTGCTGGAGTTGGCGAGATATTCGACGGTGCGGGTCGCAAGCCCGACCGCAACCGGCAGCACGCCGACCGCGGCGGGGTCGAGCGTGCCGGCATGACCGACCCGGCGTTCACCGACGATGCGGCGGACGCCAGCCACCACATCGTGACTCGTCCACCCTGCCGGCTTGTCGATCACGAGGTATCCGTGACGCTGTGACTGGCGTCTCGACGTGCGCATCAGCTCGTGGGGGCGTCGCCCGGAGCCTCGGTCGCGCCACTGGCGAGCACCGACACCCGCTCCAGGAAATGACGCTTCACGGAGTCGTCACCAACGATCGTGCATCCCGCGGCGCGTGGATGCCCGCCTCCGCCAAACTCCGCCGCAATCTCGGCGACGTTGGCATCGACACTTCGCATGCTGACTCGCCAGCCACGATCGTTCGCATAGAGGATTGCCGCCACATGCGAGCCTTCCGTGCCGGTCAAAAAGTTGACCAGCCCTTCGGCCTCGACGGGCGACGCGCCACACGCCGTGAAATCGTCCGGAGTCAACTCGGTCCAGATCAACGAACCGGTCCATTGAACATTGCGTAGCGCGCGCTCCCAAAGACAAACGGATGACCGCGGCTTCAGGCGGAACAGCGCATCGACGATTGGACCAGGATGAGCACCGGCATCGACCAGATCGGCGGCGGTCCGCATGGTTCGCGAGCTGGTCGACTCCGTGCGAAGGCCCAGCGTGTCCCCGTAAATGCCGGCAAGCAGGCATTGCGCGATGTCTCGAGTCAGCTCCGAACCCCATACCGCGAGCATGTCGGTGACGACCTCCGACGCCGAGGCGGCATGGGATTCCACGATATTGACGACGCCGAAGCGGTCGTTGGTCACGTGATGGTCGATATTCACGATCGGAACCGAGCCGTTGACCCGATCGGGGTCGTCGGTGTAGAAGGCGCCCAGCCGCTTGCGATCCGCGCAATCCACCAGGCAGAGGACATCGTACTCGGGCAGCTCATCCCGGCCGTACACGAGCACATTTTCGAACCCCGGGAGAAATGAAAGGTTCTGCGGAACGACGCCGTCACCGATAAGCGGCACGGCATCGACTCCGAGCTGACGTAGCGCGTGGACCAGAGCCAGAGGTGAGGACAGTCCATCCGCATCGACATTCTGATGCGTGGGCATGAGCACGAAGCGGGCTTCCCTCAGCACCCGAAGGGCATCTCGCGCCGCTTCGGGATCTATCTTCCAGCCTGGACCGCTCATGCCATGCCCTTATCCTCGAAAGGCGGCGCGCCTGCTGCGGGAGAGGGAGAGCCGACCTCCGATTTCCGGATTTGCCTGAGCGTCGCCGATATCTGCTCCGCATACTCCATCGACCGATCGTCACGAAACTCAAGCTCCGGAATCTGCCGCATGCGCAGCCGTGGCTTCAGGTGGAACCGGATGAACTTCGCCGCGGAGCGGAGCGCGTCGAGCGTATTGGAACGCTCCTCGTCGGTTCCGAGCACGCTGACGAAAACACGGGCAGACCGTAAGTCTGGCGTGACCTCAACGGTCGTAATGCTCATGAACCCCACCCGGGGATCCTTGACTTCACGCCGGATGATGTCGGTGAGCTCCTCTTTGAGCAGCTCACCGACCTGAAGTGTGCGTCGAGTCACAACGCCCCCCAAGCATTCCCGTCAGCGACTATCACGGCAAAAGGTTTGCCGAAGCGGCATGGAGCGGCGTCCGCATCAGGTGCGCGCGACCTCTTGTCGATGCAGGAATTCGATCTGGTCGCCAACTTGAATATCGTTGAAGCCATCGAGTCCGAGACCACACTCGTACCCTGCCGCGACTTCGCGGACATCGTCCTTGAAGCGCTTGAGGGACTTGATGCCACCTTCGAACACCACGACGCCACTCCGCAGCACTCGTGCCCGGGAGTTGCGGACGACCTTGCCGTCCAGCACATAGAGGCCCGCGACGACATCGTTGTTCGGAAGCTTGAACGTATTGCGCGCCTCCGCGTAGCCATCCGTCACGTCCTCGAAAACCGGAGCAAGGAGCCCCGTCATCGCTGCCTTGACCTCGTCGAGGAGGTTGTAAATGATGGTGTAGAAGCGGACATCGATGCCGGCGGAATCAGCGGCGCGCTTGGCGGCGACGTCCGGCCGCACATTGAAGCCAATCACGATGCTCCGCGTCGTCGCGGCCAGGTTGATGTCCGATTCCGAGATGGCACCGGTCGAAGCAAGCTGAATGGAAAGCTGAACACCCTCGTCCGTTGTGTCGTTGAGCTTGAGCAGGGCGTTCTGGATGGCTCCCAGGGATCCCTGCACGTCGGCCTTGAGGATCACCCGGAGTTCCGCTGTCTTGCCTTCCTTGACCTGATCGTACAGCTCGGTCAGCTTGACGGGACGGTTCTCACTGATTGACTCGATGCGGCGAGTCGCGGAACGTTGCTCCGCCAACTGGCGGGCGACCTTCTCGTCCTCGAAGATCTCAAACGTGTCGCCCGCCTGGGGCACCGCCATCAGGCCAAGGATCTCCACCGGTGTGCTGGGCCCGGCACGACGCACCCGCTTGCCATGGTCGTCGAACATCGCCTTGATGCGGCCCCACGTCGAACCCGCGACGACCACATCCCGCAGGTTGAGGGTTCCACTCTGGACGAGCACGGTCGCGACCGCGCCGCGATTGCTGTCGACCTGGGCCTCGACCACGACTCCGGTCGCTGGCTTGTTCGGGTTCGCCTTCAGCTCGTTGACATCGGCCACGAGCAAGAGCACCTCGAGCAGATCATCCAGCCCACGCTTGTCCTTGGCGGACACCTCCACAAAGGGAACATCGCCGCCCCACTCCTCCGGCATCACGGCAGCATCCGAAAGCTGCTGCTTGACCCGATCGGGATTGGCGGTGGGAAGATCGATCTTGTTGACGGCGACCACGAGCGGAACGTTGGCCGACTTGATATGGGCAATCGCCTCACGCGTCGTCGGCATCACGCCATCGTCGGCGGCCACCACAAGCACCGCTATATCCGTCGCCTGGGCGCCACGGGCCCGCATCGCGGTGAACGCTTCGTGGCCCGGGGTATCCAGAAAGGTGAGCCGCCGGCCGTGGGTTTCGACCTGGTACGCGCCGATGTGCTGGGTGATGCCACCGGCCTCGCCTTCGGCCACATTTGCCGAGCGAATCGAATCCAGCAACTTGGTCTTGCCATGGTCGACGTGACCCATGATGGTAATCACGGGCGGCCGGGCGGTCGAATCCGGGTCGGACTCGCTCTCGAGCCGCCGGCTCTCGAAGTCCGCGCTCGTCGATGCCTGTGCGGATTCGTCCTCGCTGCTTTCCCATCCGAGCGCGGTCGCGACCTTGTTGGCAGTGTCGTAATCGATCTGCTGATTCAGGTTGGCCATGATGCCAATCTTCATCAACTCCCGGATCACCTCGACCCCGGTCATTTCAACCTTGTCGGCCAACTCCGAGACCGAGAGCACCGGTGGCAGCGTGATGGGCTCTCGCACGGTAGGCGCGGCTCGCTTGACCGCGACTGTGCGGGCCGAACCACCACTTCGCTTGCCGCGGCGGTTTCCACCACCGAAGCGGCCTCCGCCACTCCGGTTTCCTCCTCGTCCTGCTGAATCACTCATTCGCTTGTTCCTTCCGCTGGCACGGGCTGCAGCGCATCACCGGTCGAAGCCGGCAGTGTTGCCGCGTGCGCTTTCAATCGTTCGATACTTGCGGGCGACAGGGCGGTCTTCAACGCCCGTGAGAGAACCGGTGACTCGACTGCAACCCGCCAGCAAGCCGGTTTCTCACACAGATATGCACCCCGCCCGTTTTTCTTGCTGGTGATGTCGATCTCGACATCGCCTTCCGACACGCGGACGATCCGGGTCAGCGCCCGCTTGGCGCCGGTCTCGCGGCAACTCACGCACGTCCGTACCGGTACATGCTTCGGGCGCTGCGGCTTCTTCGCCTTTCGTTGTCCAACCATCGTCTGCTGAGGCATGGCGGAACTCTCGCCTCCTCCATTGCACGGTACTCGCCGACCTATGCGCGTTCCCCATCGCCGACCGACGACGCTTCGAGCTCGGTTGCGGCCGGCATGTCCAATCCGTCCCCATCAAGGGGCAATGCCGTTCCCGTGCGTTGGTCGAACCGGGCGCGCAGTTCCCGGTCGTAATAAATCTCGACGACACCATCAATCGCTTCGACATCCACTTGGCGCCGGACGAGCTCACTTGAGAGGGGCCCATACGACATGCCACCAAGGGCAACCATGCCATCGGCCTGCACGGGCCGGGGTTGCCTGCCCTGGTAATTGAAGTCCGGCATCAGGTCGCTTGCGGAATCCCGCGCGCTGCGGAAGAACTCCCCGCCCGCTTCCAGCAGCGACTCCGGCCCCTTGATGTCGATCCGCCAGCCGGTCAGCTTGTAGGCAAGCCGGGCGTTCTGCCCTTCCTTGCCGATCGCAAGCGACATCTGGTCGCTCGGCACGATGACTGTGGCGACGCGATGCTCACCATGTTCGCTCAGCGACACATTCGTGGGCTTGGCGGGGCTGAGCGCGTTCGCGATGAACGTCGCGATATCGGACGACCACTCGATCACGTCGATCTTTTCACCATAGAGCTCATTGACGATATTCTGGATGCGCACGCCGCGCACACCAACACAGGAACCAACGGGGTCAACCTTCTCCTGCCGAGCGGCAACGGCGACCTTGGAGCGAAGACCCGGCTCACGGGCGATCTCCATGATCTCGACCGCCCCGGTCTGAATCTCCGGGACTTCCTGCTCGAAGAGTCGGCGGATCAAACCTGCGTTCGAACGGGACACGATCAGCTGCGGACCCCGCGCATGGCTGTTGACCTCGGTCACCAATACCTTGATCCGCTGGTTCGTGCGATAGCGCTCGGTGGGAACCTGCTCGCGGGCCGGCATCACGGCCTCCGCCTTGCCGAGCTCGATGATCACAGCCCGGCTGTCGGCGCGCTGCACCACGCCGCTGAGCACTTCGCCTTCCTTGTCCTGATATTCCCTGAACACCGACTCGCGCTCAAAATCGCGAATCCTGGTGTGGACCACTTGCTTGACCGTCTGCGCCGCGATCCTTCCGAAGTTCTCGGGCGTGCTTTTGATCTTGACGGCGTCGCCGATCTGCGCCCCCGGCTCGTGCGCCTTGGCATCTTCCAGGCTGATCTCCCGGTTCGGCTCGACGACAGTCTCGACCACCGTCTTGAGAATCACGACCTGCATCTCGCCGGTCGCCTGATCGAGCTCGACGGCGACATCCTCTTCCGAGCCCATTGTCTTCTTGTAGACAGACGTCAGCGCCTGTTGAACCGAAGAAATGACCGCGTCACGAGGGATACCCCGTTCTGCGGCAATCTGGGCGATTGCGGTGTAGAGATCGCTCTTCATCCCGCTCACCTCCTAATCTCACTGAAACACACCGAGTTATAATGGGAGTGGTTTCGTCGTCGCCTGATGCAAGTTGTTCCTGAAACAACAAGAAACGTGGGCGTGGCCCACGTTTTGATCCCACCAGAGATCGATTCCGCTCGATCATTCTACCATAGGTGCCGCCCCTCGAT
>CADCWJ010000383.1 GCA_902806365.1 uncultured Thermomicrobiales bacterium | reverse complement strand
TTCATCCTGATCATCGTCGGGCTGTACCTGCTCGGCGACGACGATCAGTCCGCGCTGGAGCGCCTCCGCGATATCGCGGTGATCTTCGTCGTTCTCTCCAGCCTGATCACCGTTGCCCTGCTGGCCGCGGTCACCGGCGCCCTGATCTACCTGGTCGTCCAGGTCAAGGACAAGGTCATCCCGCTGCTCGAGGAAGTCACGGGTACCGCGAAGACGGTGCGCAACACGGCGACCTTCGTCAGCGAAGAGACCGTCCGCCCGATCGCCGGCGTGGCGGGCTGGGTCGCCAAGAACCGCCAGTTCTCCCGTGTCGTGACCGGCAAGTCGAAGAAGATTCCCGACCCCAGCAAGCTGTAGTGCTGGACATCGGATTCGTCGAGTGACCACGTCAAGCGGCCCCGCTTCCGGCAACGGATAGCGGGGCCGGCTCGTTTCGGCGAGTACATCCACAGTCACGCACCGCGACGCCAGCGGGGAATCCCGCAGGTCCGATTGTTTCGGAGCGCGATCGGTTCCATCCGTCGCGCCAATATCCTCGCGTCATCGCGCCTCGCGGCATGGACAAACGTTCCGTATGTCAATGGTTCGGGGCAGCCCGGCCCGGATCGGCTGATACGTCCTGCTCAATCAGCAACCGGATCGCCCGGACCAGCGTTGCGCGGGGCGTCTCGACGTCTCCGGTCCCTGGACCATCCGGCCCGAGCTGGGCGAACGCCCAGGTCGCCGCGAGTGTCGTGATCAGTAGCAGGAGTTCGCCGGCCGGGAACCGGTCAGCGATCCCGCCCGCGTCCTGGGCCCGCTGGATCGCCGCGACCTTGTTCCGGTTGGTTTCGAGCACGACCGGCTGACGCGCCCCCTGCCCACCCCGCTCCAGCCGGTCCCAGAACGTCAATCGGATCAGCTCCGGGTGCGTGACCGACCGGTCGAACAGCTGGGCGGCGTAGCCCGGCAGATCGTAGGGGTCGAGCGGCGTCTCAAGGACGAAGTCGGCGATCACCCGGTTGTAGACGGCGTCGAAGAGGTCGTCCTTGTTGCCGAAGTAGGTGTAGAGCAGGGGTTTGCTCGCTCCGGCCGCGGCGGCGATCCGGTCCACCCGCGCCCCGGCGAGACCCCGTTCGGCGAACTCCTCCGTGGCGGCCCGCAACAGTCGCCGGCGGGTCTCCTCTGCGTCACGTCCCATGTCGTCACCATACGCTGCCCGTCGGACGCTTGACAACGATCCAGCATCACCCTACGATCTCCATGTTACCAAATAGTAGGTAACAACGCTTACCGAGGGAGTAGCTGTATATGACAGGCCGAGTCGCACTGGTTACCGGCGCATCGTCAGGGATTGGCGAGGCGACCGCTCGACGGCTCCACACCGACGGCTTTACCGTCTACGCAGCCGCCCGCCGGACCGCCCGGATGGCCGCTCTGCAGGAGCTCGGCATCCACGTCGTCGCGATGGACGTCACCGACGACGCCTCGATGGTCGCTGGCGTCGAACGGATCATCGCCGAGGCGGGCCAGATCGATGTCCTGGTCAATAACGCGGGGTATGGCTCCTACGGGTCGCTCGAGGACGTGCCGCTGGCCGAGGGCCGCGCCCAGTTCGAGGTGAACCTGTTCGGTCTCGCCCGGCTGACGCAACTC
>CADCWJ010000382.1 GCA_902806365.1 uncultured Thermomicrobiales bacterium | reverse complement strand
TGATCATGGGAACGCCTGGCGCCGGCAAAACCATCCTTGGCCTGCATTTCCTGATGGAAGGTGCCGATCGCGGGGAACGCGGCCTGCTGGTTGGCTTTCACGAGACCGCGGTCGAACTGGCCACCACGGCCGAACGGATCGGGCTCGATCTGCGCCGCCACCTGGAGAGCGGGCTGATCCGGGTGCTCTGGAACGCCCCGCTGGAACTGTCGGCCGACGGTTGGGCGTGGCAACTCCTGCACACGGTCGCGGAGCAGAAACCGGCGCGGGTCTACATTGACGAGCTGAGCGATGTGGAGCGCATCATGACGGCCACTGACCGGATGCCCTTGTTCATCCCAGCACTCGCCAATGAGCTGCGCAACCGTGACGCCACGGTTCTGGTCGCGGTGGAGATCGATCAATACGCCGGTGCTACGCTCGCCATACCGATTCCCGGGATATCAGCCGCGGTCGATAACTGCATCGTGCTGCGCCACGTCGAGCTTGGAGGAGCGTGGCGACGTGTCGTTGGGGTACTGAAGGTGCGACAGGCGGATGCCGACCCGGCGATTCGCGATATGCATATTTCTGATCAGGGCATGTCCATTGCCCACCCAATCCTGGCCGGCGCCGGGTTGCTGACCGGCCGGGCGGAGCCGGTGTCGCAACCGAACGCCCACGACACACCTTGATCCAGGTGCTGGTGTCGACGGCGAATCCCGGATCCGGCGGAGGGCGGCGATATCCTCCGCGACGGGGGAGCGTGCGATCATTGCCGGCCTTGGTCACGCCATGCACGGGATGCCGGAAACGAAGCATCCTGAGCCGGTGCTGCCCGGCCTGATGATGCCGGACGGCGACGGCTGGGAGGTGCTCCAGATCATGCAGGCACCCTCACGATTGCGTGCGATTCCCGTGGTGGTCATGAGCGTCGGCTTCAATCGGCACCGACCCGACGGGGTTGACGTGGCGTTCGTGTCCAAGCCGTTCGATGTGGAGTGCTTGCTCGAGACCGTCACCAACACCATCGGCCCCGCTTCGGAGCTTGAGCCGTCCGGGCCATCCCCGTTGACGCCGTGAGGCGAGGTGGCCCGGTCAGCGTTGGAACAAACCCGGTCTGCATTCGTCGAATACTGGAGATATTGCCACGAAGCGGGTCTTGGCGCCATGGGGAAGGCGTTTGAAACGCGCGCGTCCGGCCTCACGCCACGGGCAGGAGTGGCAATACCACAGCTTGGACGATCTAGGGTTTGACCGGTACGGAGGGGACATCC
>CADCWJ010000381.1 GCA_902806365.1 uncultured Thermomicrobiales bacterium | reverse complement strand
GCTCGGGACTGCCGGTTCCAGCGCGTCGGCGAGGGCGGCGACGACCCCGGGGGCATCCCGGCTCCGATCCCGCTCCTCCGGCGACTCCTGTCCGATCGGAGTCCCGGCCACGAAGTTGTACATCTCCGCCGCGCCTTGCAGGATTGCCGGCGTCATGCCGAGATCCGCGAAGCACGCGGCGATCTCCTCCATCTCGCCAACCCAGCGGTGTGCCTTGGGAGGCATCGTCGGGATCGACCGCTCAACCCAGGCAAGGACATCGGGCGTCGACTCGCGCTGTTCTGCCCTCAGCGCATCCTCCAGCCCCATCAGCCGGGCCGCCACCAGCAGCTCGGTGCCCAGCGCCTGGAGCCCCTTGGTCATCGCGCCGTAGCACATCTTGAGGCCGGAGGCCTGACCGATCTCGCCATCGAGAAGGCGCACGTCGAGCCCGTAGTCGCGCAGGATGGCGAGGTCCGCCGCTGCCGGCCCTGAGGCGTAGAACTTCGTTCCTGGTCGGGTCGGGGGTGGACCGATGATCCCGACATCGGTGAATCGCCCACCGGCTGCCGTGATCGTGTCACCGATCAAGCGCACGGTGCGGGGAGCGATTGCGTTGCAGTCGGCGTAGAGCACGGTGGAGTTCGTTGCGCGGAGTGCCGCCGCCACCTCGTGGGCCACATCCGGGGCGGCGGCGGGGACAACAATGCACAGCAGGATATCGACCTCGCGCACGAGAGCGTGAACGGACCCTGCGTTGTCGATGCCCGACTTTGCCGCCAGGGCCCGGGAGCGAGCGGACCGTCCCTTGAGGGAGGTCAGCACGGTCAGGCCGTTCGTGCGGAGCACGGAGCCGACCGCGTGCCCCATGTCCCCGGGACTCAGCAGACCGATCGTTGGAGTCGCCATGTGATTGCCTCCTGAGTGGAAATTCGTTCCACGGAACGGTCACGATACGGCGGCAGGCATGGCGGCGCAAGGCGGAAAGGGGACCGGGTGCAACATCGTCGGATTCAGGGAACCGCCTGTCCTATTGGCCGGGGATGAAGCTGTTCCGACGTTCGCCAGGGATCAGGTACGATTGAGTCATGACAATGACGGAACCCGTGGGGCCTAGCGCGTCGCTATCGAGATACGCTCACCACGCCAAGATCACCATTCCCCAATGCCGGATGGTC
>CADCWJ010000380.1 GCA_902806365.1 uncultured Thermomicrobiales bacterium | reverse complement strand
GAGGGCACGGGCGAACTCTATAACCTGGCCGCCGACCCGCAAGAACTGCACAATCGCTGGGATGATCCGGAATACGCCTCAGATCGCATCGCCTTGGAGCGGATGCTTCTCGACGTCCTGGTCGCCACTCGCAACCGATCCCAGCCCCGGGAGGCCTACTGGTAGGCCGCAGCGCATCGTGAACCGGCACGACATCCACCGAGAAGGGGAGGCGGCATGCTGCAACCTGCCTATCCAATCGAAACCGAACGTCTACTCCTGCGCCCCTTCGAGCCGCGCGACCTGGACGTGATGGCCGATATCCGGAGCCGGCCGGATGTCGTCCGCTACCTCTACTGGGATATCCAGTCGCGGGAAGAGGTTGCCGAGTCGCTCGCCAAACGGATGACGATGACCGCGTTCGAGAAGCAAGGTGACGGGATTGCGCTCGCCGTGGAGCTCAAAGAGACCGGCCTGATGATCGGCGATGTCATCCTCCAATGGCTCAGCGAGGAGCATCGCCAGGGCGAGACCGGCTTTGTCTTTCACCCTGCATATCACGGCAAGGGCTACGCGTTGGAGGCGACTCGCGAGATGCTGCGGCTCGGGTTCGACGAACTGGGGCTGCGTCGCATTATCGGGCGCTGCGATGCCCGCAACACCGCCTCGGCCCGGCTGCTGGAGCGCCTCGGGATGCGCCGGGAAGCACACTTTCGCGAGAACGAGTGGTTCAAGGGCGAATGGGGCGACGAGATGATCTATGCCATGCTCGACCGCGAGTGGACGGAGCGCGATCAGATCGCCCCCCGGCTCTAGCCGCAGACGATATCGCGCCAGAAATCGTTGAAGCGCGGGCCGTCCACTGCGGTCACCACCGGGTACGGACTGCCGGCCGGGTCCCGCGTCATGTGCAACTGCTCGCCCACGACATCGAGCCGGAGCGACATCGGCTCGATCGTGACCCCGTCCCAGCCGAGCGCGACAGCGCAGGCGAGCGGATCGTGCTGGAAGTTGAGAATGTCGTCCGGCACCCGCTCATGGGCACGACCATGGACT
>CADCWJ010000379.1 GCA_902806365.1 uncultured Thermomicrobiales bacterium | reverse complement strand
CAGGTCGGATAGTCACCGGGATTGTTGAGCCGGAAGTCGGCACTAAGATCGATGATGACCGGGGCCAGGTCCCGCACTTCGGGGAGCTTCTGCATCGAAACGCGGTGCGGCAGGGCGAGAAAGAGCACGTCGCACCGTTCGAGCTGGTCGACCCGGACGAACTTCATGTCGGTCCGCTTGCGGAGATTGGGATGCGTGGTGCGGATGAACTTTCCGGCGTTGCGCTCGGATGTGACCTGCTTGATCGTGACTTCCGGATGGGAGAGGAGCAGGCGAACGAGCTCGCCTCCGGCGTATCCGGACCCTCCGACGATTGATACCTCGGGCATGATGTCTCCCTGGCTTTGCTGCCTACCGGGCCAATGGCACGGTCAGATCCTGCATGGCGGCGATGGCGGCCACGGGTTCGCGCCGGGCGCGAGCTTCCCGCCCGACCTTGAGAACGTAGTCGATGACCCTGGCCGGGATGTCGACCCCGGTGGTGTCGATGCTGTTGCGGAACTCCATCGTGTAGTTCACCTCGTTGACCTGGAGCCCGCTGCCCGTCTCGAAGAGATCGACCGCGACGACACCGCCGCCCACGGCCTCCGCCGCCGCCCGCGACATCTCGTCGAGCTCCGGCGTGAGCGGGCAGTTGCTGGCCTTGCCGCCTTTCGCAGTATTGGTGATCCAGTGCGGGGAATCGCGATAGATCGCGCCGACCGTGACGCCGTCGATCACGAAGGAGCGGATGTCGCGTCCGCCCTTTTCAACGAATTCCTGAATGTAGAACGCCCCGTGGTGGAACGACCCGAGCGTCACCTTGTGCTCGAGAAGCGCCTCGGCGGCATCACGGTCGTTGACGCGCGCCAGCAGCCGACCCCAGGAGCCGACGGCGGGCTTGAGCACCACCGGGTAGCCGATCCGCTCGATCGCCTCCAGCGCGGATTCCGGTGTGAACGCGATCACCGTCCGTGGCACCGGAATCCCGGCGCGCACCAGCGCGGTGGAGGTCAGCAACTTGTCGCCGCAGACGTTCGCGACCTCGTAGGTGTTGACGGTTGGGACGCCCCAGTCGTTGAGCACCTTCAAGGTG
>CADCWJ010000378.1 GCA_902806365.1 uncultured Thermomicrobiales bacterium | reverse complement strand
TGGCACGTTCTCGAACGTGACGAGGTTTGGCCCTGGCCCGCCACTCGTCGGCTTGATTCCGCCGTCGTAGCCGCCACCCCCGTATTCGAAGACGCTGAAGTTAACCACCCCGGCATCTTCGTGGCACTCGGCGGCCATCTCGTACATGTCGCGGGCGGAGGCGTCGTAGCTCGCCGGGCAGGCGTGCTTGTTGATGTACACCGTGCCGGTGCCTTCGGCAGCGGGCTCGAGCGTCGACAGGTTGAACCAGGTGCAGAGCGTCAGGAAGACCTCGCGGTTATCGACGTAGACCCGGCCGTTTTCGACGATCATGTCGTGGGCCGGCTGGACGATCGTGCCCTCCGTGTTCTCGCCGTGGCAGAACACGATCGGCGTTCCGTAGCCTTCCGGGATCGTTTCGGTGACGTTGATCGAGTTGCCGGACGGGACATCGGTGAAGATCGCGCCGCCAGCGTCGCCACTGGTTGACTGCTGCGTGCGCGAATACCCACCGCCCCCATCGGAGACGGTGAACTCCACCGACACGGCGGGATCGGAGCAGTCGCCGATCATCTGGGCCGCACTGCGATTGGTGACCTCGTAGCCCGCTGGGCAGAAGAACTTGTTGATGGCGAGCTGGCGCGGCTCGTCGGCCGCCGGGATCAGCGATCTGCTGGGATCTTCGACGCACTCGCCGAGAGTCTCATCGGGCACGAAGCCTTCGTCGCACTCGAGCGGTTCGTCGGTCGGGACGCACTCGCCAAGGGTCTCGTCGGGCACGAAGCCCTCGTCGCACTCGAGCGGTTCGTCGGCCGGGACGCACTCGCCGAGGCTCTCATCGGGCACGAAGCCCTCGTCGCACTCGAGCGGTGCATCGGTTGGCACGCACTCGCCGGTTGCCTCGTCAAGCGTGAATCCCTCCTCGCACGCCCCATCGGGCTGCAAGTCGCCCTTGGCCACGCCGATCTCGCCCGCGAGCGGAGAAAGCGTGAGCGCCATGAGCGTCAGCACCAGGATCAGCATTCCCAAAGGGGACGACCGGGGCAACCGTGACGGTCGCCCATGCCGTCGAAAACGTTGGTAGCGTCCGAAATTCATGAGCATATTCCCCTTGCCGCCAGCGCTCGAAC
>CADCWJ010000377.1 GCA_902806365.1 uncultured Thermomicrobiales bacterium | reverse complement strand
TCTTGGACTTCCAGTGGAAATCTACGTTCCTCCTGGAGTCGATCCTAAAGCACCTTTTGCTAGTTCTGCTTTCGCATCTGTTGCTCGCTACTAAAATACAAGTGAAGTTGATGCCGGAAGCGATTCGTACTCGCACGTCCCGACGGAGATTCACGACCGGTGACTGAGCGGGCGCAAGAAGTGGACGTTCCCACCAACGACACGGACCTCTGCTTCCTGCCGGCAACCGCGCAACGGGAACTGCTGCGCCGCCGGGCCATCTCCGCCCGCGAGCTCCTGCGGGCCTGTCTCTCCCGGATCGAAGCGGTCAATCCCGTCGTCAACGCGATCGTCACGATGGATATCACGGGAGCGATGACACAGGCCCAGGCGGCCGACGACGCGCTCGCACGCGGTGAGGAGAACGGTCCGCTGCACGGCCTGGTCGTCGCCCACAAGGATCTGTTGCCTACGAAAGGGATGCGGACGACGTTCGGCTCCCCGCTTTTCCGGGACTTCGTGCCAACGGAGGACGCGGCGGTCGCGGCCCGGATGCGCGCGGCGGGGGCGATTCACCTCGGCAAGACGAACGTGCCGGAGATGGGCGCCGGATCGCACACCTTCAACCCCATCTTCGGCGCGACGCGCAACCCCTACGACACGGACAAGAGCGCGGGCGGGTCGTCCGGCGGCGCGGCGGCCGCGCTGGCGAGCGGCATGGTCAGCCTTGCGGACGGGAGCGATCTGGGTGGCTCCCTGCGCAACCCGGCCTCCTTCTGCAATGTCGTCGGCCTGCGGTCCGCGCCGGGGCGGGTCTCGAAGGCGCCACTCGTGACGGGCTGGATGACGATGTCGATCGTCGGCGCGATGGGGAGAACGGTCGCCGATACCGCACTGCTGCAATCGGTCCTCGCCGGCTTCGACCCGCGCGACCCGCTCTCGCTGCCGGGCGACGGCTCCGAATTTGCCGCGATTGCCGCGAGTGCCCCCTCAACGAATCTCCGTACCTGGCGGGTTGGCTGGTCGCAGACGCTGGGGGACCTGCCGGTCGATCCTGCCGTGACCGGGGTGCTCGAACGCGAGGGCAAGCCCGTCCTGGCAGAATTGAGGGCCGACGTTCGCGATATCGAGCCGGATTTCGAGGGCGCGGAGTTCGGCTTCCGGACCTTGCGCGCGTGGGAGATGGCCCAGCGCTACGGGGATCTCTATCGCGAGCACCGGGATCAGCTCAGCGAGAACATGGTCGTGAACATCGAGGCCGGTCTTGACCTGACCGCCGGGGACATCTACGACGCCTACACCGCCCGGACCCGTCTCCACGCGCGGATGGTTGACCTCTTCGACGGGATCGACATCCTGGCGACGCCGACGTCGCTCCTGCCGCCGTTCCCGGTCGAGTGGACCTGGCCCCGCGAGGTTGCCGGGGTCGTGCAAGACGACTACCTCGGCTGGATGCGTGCCTCGTGGTATGTCTCCGCCACCGGGCTGCCCTGCATCTCGGTGCCGTGCGGGTTCACCGCCGACGGACTCCCGGTCGGGATTCAGTTCGTCGGGCGCGCACTCGGCGAGACAGACCTGCTGCGCTTCGCGCTGGCCTTCGAACATGCCAATCCGGTCTGGCGACAGCGACCGCACGCCGCGACTGGGTATTCTGCCAAGGCTTGAGTTCGTTCTTTTGAGCGTCTGGCGGACAGTCTCCGACGCGATGCCGTCGACAATTTCATGTTCCACCAGCCGTTTGGGGAGCAGCCGCAGCGTCCAGCGCTTCTTGCCAATAGGCGGCGCGGAGCATACTAGGGCGACCTGCTGCGCTTCCTGTACTCCTTCAAGCCGACGGGGGCGGTAGGAGCGAGTCGGCCGGGCATACAACGCCGCCTCCAGCCCCGCGTCGACCGGGCCATCCGGACGTCCTCGACGCAAGGGAGCGCACCGTCGAGGGCCGCGACGATCCAGGTCGGATCGTCCAGTCCTTGCTGTGGCGGATCCGGGCGTGCTTCATGGGAACGGGCGGTGGCCTCGCCTCCCGAGGTCAGGTCGGTCAGCTTCGTTCGGTCGGCAGGTGTACTAGTCTTCGTTCGTGGAGTAGTTCACGAACACGTCGTCGGCCATGTCAAACTCGTCCAGGACGCCCTGCACATCTGCCAGCATGTACTGCGGGAACATGCCCATAAACAGGTAGTGATCCCCTAATTTTTGCCACTGGCTGTGCCACTCTTGTGTCTTGAACACGGGGCCACGGTGTGAGGCGCTGTAGTCGAGGACCTGGAGTTGCCTGGTCTTCCAGAGGCGCTCGAAGGTGCGTTGAAACAGCTCCTTCGCGTTTCGGACCTCCCAGACTTCACCTTGGAACACGACGTACTCGAACTCGGTCTTCCATCCCTTGTAGTACCCGGGCTTTCTCTGGGCGTCGAGGATCGGCACGAGGTGGT
>CADCWJ010000376.1 GCA_902806365.1 uncultured Thermomicrobiales bacterium | reverse complement strand
GACACCGGTGACGTCGGCACCTTCGGTTCGTTCGTCGACCAGGTGCGGCGGGCGCTGACCGGGCTGGGTGCGGAGCGCTTCGACTACCTCGTCAACAACGCGGGCATGGCGCTCTACAAGCCGTTCGACCAAACCACCGAGGCCGAGCTGGACGCGCTCTATGCCGTGCATTTCAAGGGTGTCTTCTTCCTGACCCAAAAGCTCCTGCCGGTGATCAACGACGGCGGGCGGATCGTGAACATCTCCTCCGGCCTGGCCCGGTTCGCGTTGCCGGGATCGTCCGCCTACGCGTCGATGAAGGGGGCGATCGAAGTGCTGACGCGCTACCTCGCGAAGGAGCTCGGGGAACGCGGGATCGCCGTGAACACCGTCGCGCCTGGTGCGATCGCGACCGATTTCGGTAACGGCCAGGTGCGCGACAACGCCGAGTTGAACCAGCATGTGGCGGGAATGATCGCGCTTGGCCGCGCGGGCGAGCCGGACGACATCGGCCCGATGATTGCCGCCCTGCTGTCCAGCGAGAATCGCTGGATCAATGCCCAGCGCATCGAAGTTTCCGGCGGCATGAATATCTAGATGAGCGTCCATCTCCAAGGAGAATGACGGCCCTCACTCAACCCTCCCTACACTTGGGAGGGTGTCCAGACCCTAAGCACGCATACGGACTCCACAATGCTCACTCGGGGCAGAACTGACACGTTCCCTACCCACCAGCGGATCCCTGTCGCTACGCATCTGCCCGCCGGGCGGCGGTGACGCGGTCCTTCACGTCCGGGGCGACTTCTTCGATGAAGGTGCGGAGAGTCGCCTGGTCTGGTGAAGACGAGAGCACGAAGGTCGAGAAGCCGAGGTCGAGCGCGAAGTGGGTCAAGACCTCGACCCAGTGCTCGGGCGGGCCGACGATCTCACGGTCGATGTCGTCGGCCTTCGTGTTGGTCGGGGCGAAGGAGCCGCCGATGTTGTAAATGCGGCGAATCGCCGCCGGATCGCGCCCAGCCGTGACCGCCGCCCGGTCGATGATCGCGTTGCCCTCGATCGCCTTGAGGGGCGGAACGTACGACATCGTGGGGATCCAGCCATCACCGATCCGGCCGGCTAGGGCAAGCGCCCTTGGCCTCACGACTCCGAGCCAGATGCCGATCTCGTGGGCGGGCACGGGGCCGCCGTGGGCGCCATGGAGCGGGTAGTGCTCGCCGCCAAAGCGCATGCCGCGCTGGCCGCTCCACATGCCGCGGATCACG
>CADCWJ010000375.1 GCA_902806365.1 uncultured Thermomicrobiales bacterium | reverse complement strand
TGGTCGCGCTGCAATCGATCGCGTCCCGCAACGTCGACCCGCTCGAATCTGCTGTCGTTTCGGTCTGCTCGTTCAAGTCGGGCGACACCTACAACGTCATCCCCCAGCACGCGACGCTGCTCGGCACCGTGCGCACGCTGAAGCCGGAGGTGCAGGACCTCGTCCAGGGACGCATCTCCGAGATCGCGACGAGCGTCGCGGCAGCGTTCGGGGCGAAGGCAACCGTCGATTACGTCCGCGGCTACCCGGTCACGTTCAATCACCCCGAACAGACGGAGTTCATGGCCAACGTCGCCGAGATGGTCGGGACGGGCGTGACGCGGAACGTGCCGCCGCAGATGGGCGCGGAGGACTTCTCCTACATGCTCATCGAGCGGCCCGGGGCCTATATCTTCCTCGGCAACGGGAACTCGGCCCAGTGCCATCACCCGGCCTACGATTTCGACGACAGCGCCATCCCGTACGGCGTGTCGCTTTGGGCGAAGATCATCGAGGAAGGCATGCCGGCCGCCGCCTGACGAGAAATCTCGGGTTCCTGAACCCGAACCGATCTCCTCGTCCGTAGCTCCCTGATGGACGCCCCCCGGCATCCATCAGGGAGACTACCCATGCGACTCGGCCTTCTCGCGTTCACACTCCTCGCCGGCACGGCGATCTCCGCCCCGGCGAGTGCCCAGACCGTTGCCGCCCTGGTCGGGGACGACACGCTCGTCCATGTCGACACGAAGGCGAAGAAGGCCGTGAAGACCGTGAAGGTCACGGGTGTCTCGGGCCGGCTTCTCGGAATCGACGTGCGCCCCGCCGATGGAATGCTCTATGCGGTCGTGTCCGACGGCAGCGTCGTGACGATCGACCCGCAGACCGGAACCGCGACCGCGAAATCGAAGCTCGATGCCATGCTGCCGGATGGCGTGATGGCGACGGTGGATTTCAACCCGGCAGCCGACCGGCTGCGCATCATCGGCTCCGATGGAACGAACCTGCGGGCCAATGTCGATGACGGCAAGGTGACGAAGGACGGCACGCTCAAGTTTGCCGATGCCGACCAGATGAAAGGCAAGACGCCGAAGATCGTCGCCGGCGCGTACACCCACTCGATGAAGGGCGCGAAGGAGACGGTCCTTTTT
>CADCWJ010000374.1 GCA_902806365.1 uncultured Thermomicrobiales bacterium | reverse complement strand
CGGAATCCGGACATCATCGACGCGAAGCTCGCTCTGGCCCGGTTCGATCTGCCAGATGTAGGCAAAGATCAGCTCACCCCAGGTTCGCAATTCCTCGATGTGATCGGCGCGCTTCAGTTGCTCCTGCAGCGAGCGCAAGCGGCTCTCGACCTTCACGATCTCCCGGTCGATCGCGTCGACCAGCCGCGCCCGGCGCTGGGCGTGATCCTTCGGTGCGTCGCCAAGCTCGACCGCCATGCCCGCCTCGACTGCACCCGACATCGTCTCGACCACCTGCTCCTGCGCGATCGCGGCCAGGTGTTCCATCGGGATCGCGGCATACCCGATCGGCACTTCTTCCTGAATGTAGACGCGCGGTTGCCAGTCCAGCGTCACAAGCGGCTCGAATACGGTGCGGACGATCCGGGCAAGCTCCATCGCCTTCTCGGGTGCAACCGCCTTCACCTGGACCGCCGCGTCCCCGGTCAGGCGGAACGCAATCTCGCGCCCGATCTGCGGACTCACTCCGCGCAGCCCACGCACCAGGACCTCGGCGAGCTTCGCCCCCGGCTTGCCGGTGGCAAGGAGTTGCTCGGCGCCCGGTGTCGTCAGCCGCCGCGGATCGGGCTTGTCCGGCGCCGGCGGGAAGACATATGGGAGCCTCGGCATCACCGGGCGAACCCGGCTCATTATCGACGTGACTCGCTTGACGCTCTCCATCACGACCTGCTGATCGTCGATCAGGATGATGTTGCTGTGGCGACCCATGATCTCGACGATGATCTCGACCCGATGCATGCCCTCCGACCACATCGCCAGATCGTCTGGCTGCTCCAGCTCGTCCGGAGCCTCCGTGCCATCGATGTCAGCCGGATCGGCGGTCGACGAATCGTCGATGTCCCCGGAAACGGTCGCAGCGTCGTCCGGTCGGCTCCGCCCGTGACGCTGATCGTTGTGACCCGGCATTCGCTTCACTATACTGAGCCGCACCATCCGCTCGATGGATGGCTGCTCGATCCCGACGAGAAACCCACCCCGGACGTACTTGCGGAGCTGCAACCCGAATGGGGTAATCAGGTTCGGATCGATTGACGGCATTTCCTCGGTCAGAAGGATCCGAGGCTGTTGCGAGTCCGCGCTGGCGACCAGCGCCCGCCGCTCGTGGTTCGCGTAAATCTCGCAGGCGAACGTCGTTCGATCGACGAGCCCGATTCGCTGGATGCGCCCGTCAAGTACCGACCCCTGAAGCTCATCGGCGATCGCCGCGACCGTGAGAATATCGAACATTCGTGATTCGCCTTCCGCATGCGTTGACCCGTCGGGTACCCTTGGCATGTCAGGCGAAACGGTGCCCCGCCGGATACCGGAACGGTCGCCACGCCCGGCATTGACCGGGCCGATGCCATTTCACGATGGCGAGGCCGGGCACCGCGATGTGACCGTCGGGCCCACCTGTTCATTAAGGAGCATCTGGACCTTGCCTTCGCTCTCCACGAATGAAACCACGACACCGACCATCGCCGACGCCACGCCACCGGACGGAACCATGAACGAGGCGGAGTTCGCTGACATCCGCGAGCGCGGAGATGGCCATATCCGGCAGGCGATGGAGAATCGCACGCCCCGTGTCTTCATCATCTCGGGACCATCGGGCGTCGGCAAGGACTCGGTGCTCGAGAAGCTGAAATCGCAGTACCCGGATGCCAGGTATGTCGTCACCGCCACATCGCGCGGGATGCGTGCGGGCGAGCGGGATGGCACGCACTATCGCTTTCTCGATCGCGACGACTTCGAGCGCCAGATCGCGGACGGCCAGTTCCTGGAACATGCCCTCGTGTACGACAATCTCTACGGTGTTCCCCGCCAGGACATTGTCGACGGGCTCGCCGCCGGTCAGCACGTCATCGTCAAGGTCGATGTCGCCGGTGCCCACACCCTCCGCACCTTGATCGGCAACACCGTCTCGATTTTCATGCTCCCGGAGTCGATGGACGCCCTCCTCAACCGGCTCCGGGCTCGCAAGACCGAGGATCCGGAGATCCTCGCCAAACGGTTCCGCACCGCCGCCGCCGAGATCGACCGCGCCGGGGAGTTCGATTACATCATCTTCAACCGGGCCGGCCGGATGGCCGAGACGGTGACCGCGCTCTGCAGCGTGATCGAGGCCGAAAAGGTTCGCGCCGTCCAGCCAGTCGTCACGATCCCGGACCGCATTCCCGTCGAGCCCTAAACCCGATGCGGCCAGCAGTGCCGTCATGCCTCCAACGGCATCGGACCGTGCCGATCGCTCTGCGTTGGACGTTATCGGACACGGCGCAGCTCGCCGTGGGCTCCGCCGAGCGCTTCAGGCGACGGCGCTGCTGCAATTCACGACAGGCCAATCCGCCGGAACTAATGGCCGCATCCGCCCGCAGGCATGTGCATAGCAGCTAGGGAATGCAGTCATCATCGCGCCGTGAATGACGCTATCGCGCGGCAGCGGGTTTCTAGAGACGTGGACGCGTTCACGCGGGCGCTCCCTACCCCTCCGCCGCATCCTCGTACTCCCGCTGCCCGACCAGGCGCAATGTCGAGCGATCCTCGATCCGGTCGGTGAACAGGATGCCGTCAAGATGGTCGATCTCGTGCTGAAAGATCACCGCGAGATGCCCGGACGCCTTGATCCGAATCGGCTTGTTGTCCATGTCGATCGCCTTGACCGTGATCGTCTCATGGCGCGGTACCTCCCCGATCCAACCCGGAATGCTCAGGCACCCCTCCATCCCCACCTGCAGGCCGTGATGGCGAATGATCTCCGGATCGGCCAGCCGGTACGAGATTTCCTCGGCGTCTTCTTCCTCGTAGCCCGGTGGCACCCGAATCACGATCAGCCGCCGGGTCACACCCACCTGGGGCGCCGCCAAGGCCACACCTTCGGCGACCGGGATCGTCTCATGCATGTTGTCGGCGAGCCTGCGCACGCTGTCATCGACATGACGAATCCGCTTGGCCTTCTCCCGGAGCCGGGGATCGCCCTCCAGTATGATCTCCAGCACCGCCATCGAACCGGCAACCTCCTCGAACCGTACGCGAGTCGTTAACGCAACATCAAAGCATACTTTGCGGGTCAACATCGACGACCCAGCCGGGCCGGATCGGCAGGTCGTCGAGCATGGGGTCGAGATCGTGCGCGCGCAGCACGATCTGCCACTGGTACGCTCCGCGAACCCGTGCCGCAAACGCCGGGGTCGGCCCCAGGATGTCGATCTCGACGCCGCGCAACCGCGCCACGCGCGCGACCGCCCGTGCCATCATCTCCGATTCGAGCGCCGCCGCCGACTCCTTCTCGTGCCGGTACAGATAGCGAACCAGCCGCGTGAACGGCGGAAACCCGTGCTGCTCCCGGAAGTCGATCTCCTCCTCGTAGAATGCCGCGTAATCGTGCCGGGAGGCCGCCACGATCGCGTAATGCTCAGGCGTGTACGTCTGGACGACGACACTCGATCCGGGAGCGCGCCGACCGGCGCGGCCCGCCACCTGTGTAAGGAGCTGGAACGTCCGCTCGGGGCTCCGGAAATCCGGAAGGTACAGGAGCGTGTCGGCCTGGACGACACCGATCGCCGTCACCTTGGGCAGGTCGAACCCCTTCGCCACCATCTGCGTGCCGACGATGATGTCCACTTCCTGGCGCTCCACGCGGCCGAGCATTGCGTCGTACCCGCCCTGCTGCCGAACGGCGTCCTGGTCCCACCGCAGCACCCGGGCGCCGGGATAAAGCTGGCGAACCTCCTCTTCGACACGTTGCGTTCCCGCTCCGAAATAGTCGAGCCGGCCGCTGCACTCCGGGCAGACCTTGGGCGGCACTTCGCGGTGATCGCAGCGATGACAGATCATCTGCTGCCGGTCACGGTGGAAGACGAGCGGTATGTCGCAGTTGGGGCAAATGATCCGGTGCCCGCAGGTTCGGCAGAGCACCACCGTCGAGGTTCCGCGCCGGTTCAGGAGCAGGATCGCCTGCTCGCGCCGCCGCAGCGTCGTCTCCACCGCATGCCGCAGCGCTTCGCTCAGCAAGCTGGCGTTTCCCCGCTGAAGCTCGAGCCGGAGATCGACGATCTCGACTTCGGGCAGTGCCATGCCCGACGTCGCGGAGGCCGATCCGGTCGACGAGCCGGCCGGGTTGACCCGCCCCGGCAACTCCAGCCGCCGATACGCCCCCACGTCCGCCCGCCACGCCGACTCGATCGACGGCGTCGCGCTCCCCATGACAAGCGCCGCACCCGTCTCCCGCGCCAGATAGCGGGCCATCATCGCGGTGCTGTACCTGGGATCGTTATCCTGCTTGTAGGTACTTTCGTGCTCCTCATCGATCACGATCAGGCCAAGATCTTCGACGGGCGCGAAGATCGCTGACCTCGGCCCGACCACGACGCGGTGCTCCCCCGCCGCGATTCCACGCCAGACTTCGTGCCGCCGCGCGGCGCTCATCGCGGAATGAAGAACGACGACCTGCCCCGGAAACCGGTCCACAAAGCGCCGCACGACCTGCGTTGTCAGCCCGATCTCCGGCACCAGGATGATCGCCGACCGCCCGTGCCGCAGGCACCAGGCGACCCCGCGCAAGTAGATTTCGGTCTTGCCGCTTCCCGTCACCCCGAACAGCAGATGCGGCGTCGCGTCTCGTGCCGCCAATGCCCGCTCGACCGAGGCCCACGCGCGTGCCTGCTCGTCCGTCAGCACCGGAGCCGGCGCCGGCCGGGACTGGGGCATCGCGGAGCGAGGGAGCTCCACAAGGTCCACGATCCCCTTGTCCCGCATCGCGGTCAGGGTCGCGCTGTCGGCTTCAACTCCGGCCCGGAGCTCCCCGATCGGCACCAGATCGGATTCGCCGTCGCGTCGAAAGCGCCCAAGCCGAACCAGCTCATCGAGGATCGCCGACTGCTTCGCCGAACGTGCTACCAGCTTGGGATCACCGTCGCGGAGACGGACCAGCCGCTCGACCGGCGCTGCCGGTGCCCGCTGGGCGACCTGGATCACGCGTCGGATGACGCCCAGTTCCTCCAGCCGCGCGATCACGCTCGTCAGCGGGCGGCCTGTCGCGGTGCGCGCCTGGTCGAGCGTCATCTCTCCTCGTTCGCGCAGGAGCGCGATGAACCGGCTTTGTGCTGGAGTCAGGTGCGGCAGCTCGTCCGGGTCGGAAACCGCCAGGGTGAAGGTGTCGGTCGTCCGGGTCGTGATCCCCGGCGTGAGGAAGAGCGCGACCGCCGCGAACAGCGAGCTTGCCGTCTCCCGTGCCAGCCATTGGGCCGCCTTGAACCGCGCCTCGGGCACGATCACGGGCGGTACGACCGGCGAATGGAGCGGGCGCGTCGCAAACTCCGGCGACTCGCCACCCGTCGCCACGATGACCCCGAGCAGCACCTTTTTCCGCAGCGGCACCCATACCAGTTGCCCTGGCACCAACGATGTCGTCCAACTGTCCGGGATTGCATAGCTCAGCACCCCGCGACGACTTCCCGATCCCGAGGTGGGGGCGGCGCCGGAGACCGCCACTTCCACGTACGGTGGCCGCGGCGTGGCAGCCTCGACGGAGATGGAGTCGGCGGTTTCTGCGATCATCCCCTGAGTGTACCCGGCGTCCTACCCGGTGTTGCGAAGCCCGCCCGCGATGCCGTTGACCGCCAGATGGAGCGTCTGCAGCACATCCTCGTCCGCGGGATCGTCACGCAGCCGCTTCAGCAACTCCACCTGGATGAATGACAGGGGATCGACGTAGGGGTTGCGCCGCCTGATCGAGCGCTGCAACACCGGTTCTCGATCCAGCACCGCAGCCTGCCCGGTAATCTGGAGCACCGACCGCTCGGCCAGTGCGAACTCCGCCGTGATCCGACTCCAGATCCGCTCCCGGATGGCGTCCGACCGGACCAGGGCAACGTACCGCTCGGCAATCTGCATGTCGGCCTTCGCCAACGCCAGTTCCGCATTCGAGAGCGTCGCCTGGAAGAACGGCCAGTCCCGCTCCATCGACCGGAGCATCTCAATCCCGTCCCGCTCGATCGCTTCCGACAGGGCCGTTCCCAGGCCGTACCATCCCGGCAGGATGATCCGGGCCTGTGTCCACGAAAACACCCACGGGATCGCCCGCAGCTCCTGGATCCGGTTCGACGCCGTTCGCTTCGCCGGCCGCGAGCCGAGCTGAAGGCGCGCGATCGCGTCGATCGGTGTGGCCTCGCGAAAGAATGTCACGAACTCCGGATCACCGTAGACGAGGTCCCGGTAGATCTCCGCCGAGCGATCGGCCATCACCCGCATCGCTGCTTCGTACCGCCCTCGCCGATCCTGGTCGATCCGGCTGGTCCCATCGCTGGACCGCACCAGGATCGCCCCGAGCGTCAGCTCGAGCTCCCGGTGCGCGATCGGGGCTGTCGAGTAGCGGGCGGAGATCACCTCACCCTGTTCGGTCATCTTGATCCGGCCCTCGACCGTATGTGGTGGCAACGCGAGAATCGCGACATTGGTCGGCCCGCCCCCACGGCCAATCGAGCCGCCGCGCCCGTGGAAGAACACGAACGGCACCCCGCGGGCGCGCAGGAGCGCCGCGAGATCCCGCTGCGAGTGCTGAAGCTCCCAGGTCGACGCCAGGTATCCAACATCCTTGTTGGAGTCGGAATAGCCGATCATGATCTCCTGGTGGCCACCCGAGCTTGCCAGCGCCCGCGCGTAGGAGGGCGCGTCGAGCAGCGTCGTCATCGTCGCCGGCGCGTTCCGCAGCGTCTCGCCCTCCTCGAACAACGGCGCGATCCTCACCAGCGCGTGGTCACCGCCGGGGCTTGCCAGCCGCGTCTCCTTCATCAGCAGCAGCACTTCGAGGATGTCCGACGGCGCTTCGGTTCCGGACACGATGTAGGTCCGGACCGCATCGGCGTGGCCGGTGGCATGGAGTCGCCGGATCATCCGGAACGTCTCGATCACCTCGCGTGCCTCATCGGGCATGCTCTCCAGCTCTAAAGGAATCAGCGGACGCGGATTGGCGATCTCCCGCAGCAGGAGCTGATGACGCTCCGGTTCCGCCAGTGCCTCGTACCCCGTCTCAACACCGGTCGCCGTGAACACGTGATCCAGGGCAGCCGCGTGCCGCTTCGCGTGATCGCGTATGTCCAGCGTCACGAAGTCGAATCCGAAGACCTCAACCAACCGGACCACGTCCTGCAGCTCGCCGCCGACGATCATCCCGGCCGACTGCGCGATCAGCGACGACTCGATCAGGCGGAGGTCGGCGATCAGCTCGGCCGACCTCGCGTAGCCGTGAGGGCCGCCCTCCCGGGTCGCGCGCAACCGTTCCCGCATCAGGGTCACGAGCTGGCGATACGGCTCCCCGGCGTTGATCGTCCGCAGCTCGAGCGCCAGCTCCGGGAACATCGCGGCGTACGATGCGAGGATCTCACTCAGCCCGGTCGCGGGGCTGACCATCAACTCCGAGACCGAGAGGCGACCGGCCAGTTCGGTGAGTCGCCCGTCGAAAAAGCCCAGGGCGGCGGTGCGCATGACACCAAGCGCCTCGACCGTGACCTTCGGTGTCACGAACGGGTTGCCATCCCGGTCCCCGCCGATCCAGGAGCCGAAGGTCAGGAACGACGGCACCGTGATCGCCGCGTCAGGATAGGCCTCGGCCAGCGCATCGGCGAGATCGCGATAGATCTCCGGGATCACCTCGACCAGGGTCGAGCCGAAGTAGACCAGCACCGCCCGCACCTCATCGAGCACGGTGGGCGTGGTCGTCCGGATCTCGTTCGAGCTCCATAGCTCGGCGATCGTCGAGGCGATCCGCGCCCGCGCCCGGTCGACTTCGTGCGGGAGAGCCCGGCGCTCGTCGAGGTCGCGGATCGCGGCGAAGATGCGGGCGAGCTTGTCGATCACGGT
>CADCWJ010000373.1 GCA_902806365.1 uncultured Thermomicrobiales bacterium | reverse complement strand
CCCGAAGGTCGATGCCCCCGAGACGGACCGTTCCCGTCACTGGATCGTGGAAGCGGGGGATGAGGCCCGTCATCGTCGTCTTGCCGCTGCCCGTGCGCCCGACCACGCCCAGCACCCGTCCAGGCTCCAGGCGCACGCTGATGTCGCGGAGCACCGGCACATCGTCGACGTAGGCAAACGAGACGTGCTCCAACTCCACCGCGAGCGGCCCGGGCGGGAGCGCGGCGCGAGGCCCATCTGAGATCCGCGGGACCGTCCGCAAGAGGGCTTCGACCCGTCCGAGGCTGGCATCCGCCTGCTGCAGGTCCTGCACCTCGTTGCGGATCTGCTCGGTCGGCTCGCGCAGCATGTCGGTGTAGCGAAAGATCAGGAAGACGGTCCCGAGAGTCAGCGCGCCATCCCGGTAGAGCATGGCGCTGAGCGCGATCGCGAAGGCCGTCCCAAGCCCGAACAGGGCCTGGCTGGAGGCGACCATCCCGTAGCCCCGCATCTCCGCCCGTTTCGTCGCCGCGAGCCACGACCGCATCAATTCGGCGCAGCGGCGAAGCACGAACGCTCTCGCCCCGTTCGACCGGACATCCTCCAGCCCGGCCAGGTACTCGCCGAGAAAGCCGTAGAAGTCGGCGCTGGCCTGCCGCTCGGCGGCTGAATACGGGGTCGCCAGGGCACGCATGCGCAGCAGGATGACGAGCGCGACCAGGACGAATGCGCCGAGGCCGAAGCCGATTCGCCAGTCCACGGCAATGAGCAACCCGAGTATCCCGGCGATCAGGATCCCGTTGCCGACGATCGAGACAACGAAGCGCGAGAAAAAGCGGGCGAGGGTGGCGACATCGCCATCGACCCGCTCAATCAGCTCACCCTGGGTGTGTGCCGTGTGAAACGAGGCATCGAGGCGCAGCACATGGCCGGCGAGATCGGCCCGCAGCGCGTTGGTCGCCTCCCAGCTCACGGATTCGGCCACGTACGTCTCTGCCACCGCGACGCCCTGGCTGAGCAGGGCAAGGACCATTGTCAGCGCCGCCAGCAGGATCAGGGTGTCCATTGCCCCGCCACCGGTGGCCCGGTCGATGAACCGGCCCGCCAGCAATGGCGTCACGATCCGGACCGCTATCGTGGCGCACAGCACCACCGCCAGCAGCACCATCTGGCGCCGGTGGGGCCGCAGATACAGGGACAGCAGGCGCCAGTAGCGCCCGAGGGCGTGAAGGGAAGATGACACAGACAGGACTCTCCGGAGTGCGATCGGCATGACGAACGCCCCGCGGCGAGCGACGCGAGGTCAGGGTCGGATGCACGATGCGGAGGAGATGCCGTGTCGTCGAGGAGCGTCGCCGGAAAAGACGATCAGGTCCGATCGGACCGACGGGGCGAAGGATCAGCCGAGCTGGTGAGGTCTCGTCCCGCATGCGCGTGGTGTGGTCGTAGCGGTCATGCGAGCGTGCCTCCGGTTGGTGAGCGATCGAAAAGGAGCGGTCGAGAGCGCAACCTGCTCCCGGCGGGTTCAGCTTAGTGGCCACCCGGCAGGGCGTCAACACCGGTTCCGGTCGAACCGGGCTCGCGTCGAAGGGGCAGACCAATGTGTCTGCCCTGGAAGCGGCGGTCTGCCCTGGACGTCGCAGACATCCCCTCCGGCCCGCACCGCCGATGCCGCGAACCCCGCACAGATCCTCGGCGTTCGTCCGCACAGCCCCTGGCGACCACACAGGGTCGCCCCTACCGCGATCCCTCTCCGCAAGTAGGGGCGACCCGGAGCCTGCCCTAGCGGCTGTGCCGGGAAGGGTCTGGTCGCCCCTGGTTTGCCAGGCACCGGTCGTGTCGATGGACCCTCACGGCAGGGGCCGTTACAGGCCCCAGGTCGCTTCCAGCACGCGCAGCCAGTTCTGGTAACCGATCTTGTGCAGGGCGGCCTCGTCGTAGCCGCGCCGCTGAAGCGTCGCCGTCAGGTTCGGCAGCTTCGAGCAGTCCGCCAGGTCAGCCGGCATCGTCGCCCCGTCGAAATCCGATCCCAGCGCGACCCGGTCGATCCCGAGCCGCGCGACGAAGTAATCGACGTGATCGGCGACCACGTCGAGCGGTGTATCGGCATCCCGTTCGCCATCCGGCCGCAGGAACCCGACATGGAAGTTGACTCCAACAAGCCCGTCGGAATCGGCGATCGCGTCGAGCTGCCGGTCGGTCAGGTTGCGCGATGCCGGACAGATCGCGTGGGCGTTGGAGTGCGTGGCGACGAGCGGGGCGGTCGTGATCCCGGCGACATCCCAGAATCCCGCCTCGTTGAGGTGCGAGAGATCGATCATGATGCCCAGCTCGTTGCACCCCCGGACCAGCGCCTTGCCGTGGTCGGTCAGGCCCGGCCCGGTGTCGGGGCT
>CADCWJ010000372.1 GCA_902806365.1 uncultured Thermomicrobiales bacterium | reverse complement strand
CGATGTCTCGATCGTCGATGTCCGGATGCCGCCGACGTTCCGCGACGAAGGGCTCCGTGCCGCGATCGAGGTCCGGCGGCGGGTGCCGCGGGCGCCGATCCTCGTCTTCTCCCAGTACGTCGAGGAGCGCTACGCCGCCGAGCTGCTGGAAGGCGGGACGAGCGGCGTCGGCTACCTGCTCAAGGATCGCGTTGCCGATGTCCGCGAGTTCATCGTCGCCGTGCGGAACGTGGCCGCCGGGGGCACCGTGCTCGATCCCGAGGTCGTCGCCCAGCTCGTGACCCGGCGTCGCCGCGACGAGCGCCTGGCGTCGTTGACCCAGCGTGAGCAGGAGGTGCTGGCGCTGATGGCCGAGGGCCGCACCAACAACGCGGTCGCCGACGCGCTGTTCGTGAGCGAGGGCACGGTCGAGAAGCACGTCCGGGGCATCTTCATCAAGCTCGGACTGGAGGACGCGGAATCGGTCCACCGCCGCGTGCTGGCGGTGCTCACCTTTCTTCGCCTCGGAGCCGAGGAGCGCGGGCAGAGCCGAAGCTGACTGCCTGGGTATCCGTCGACGGCCCGCGCCGTCATCCCGAGCGAAGTCAAGGGACCCTGCGCACGGGCATCATGCCCTGGCGGGTGTTCGGTCAGCGGTCCAGGGCCGCCACCGATGCCGCTCACGAGCGCGGCCAGAGCCGCCCCGGACCCTCACCATCCCCCTCGGCATCCCATGCCGTCATACAAGCAACCGGGCGCGACGCAGCTGCAGGGGGGCATCAACCTCGCTCGGCACGACGACGGACGAACCGCCCGCCACCATTCCCCGTGTTCCACCCGACGCGGTGGGGGATAACGTGACCGCCCGGTTTCCCGGTCGCCCACTCTGATTCCACAGTCCCAAACCGCACAATCGGTTGATGAGACCGAAGGCACTGCTTCCATGGCGACCGTTCCGACGGGCCATGCGACCGGTGCCAGGACGCGAATCAGCAGGATGGAATGGAATGACGCAACCGACGATGGAAGCACCTCTGCAGTCCGGCACGGCGTCGCTGGTCGAGCAACTGACTAATGCCGAGGTCGTCGAGAAGCAGCTTCTGGAGCACTGGGAAGAGTACGCCGTTCTTCGGGACAAGCTCACGGACCTTCGCGCGAGCCAGGATTCGCTACGGTTCATCCTGGAGGGCGTCAAGGCGGCCCGATCGACGGGCCAGGGGCTCGATGCGACGCTCGCGCTCCTGGTCAACGGCCATGCCGGCGAAGCGGAGACCGACGTGTGGCGAGAGCGGGTGTGGACGATGGCCCGCGAGGCCGTCGCCGAAGTCCTGATCAACACCGCCCTCCACAGTGGGGCTACCTCGCTCAACGCGGGGCTCAAGCGACACGGCGATTGGTTGCTGATCTCGGTCGCCGACAACGGCCGGGGCGGAGCGGCGATCCCGCCCGGTGGTGGCCTGCACCTGATCCAGGAGCGGGTGCGTCTCGCCGGTGGCTTGTTCTCGCTTGACAGCCCGGAGGGCACCGGCACGACGGTGACGATCGCCCTGCCGCTCGTCGAGCCCACGGCGATGCCCGCCGCGAACGACTAGGGACACGAATCTACGCGGAATTGCCCGTCATCCCGGACCGCATCACCGGGGTTGGGGAGACGTGCGCCCGCTCACCCTTCCGTCACACGAGGAACCACCGATGGCCAATCTCTCGCTGTCACCGCGAACGCTCGCCCGCTCCAGCGCTCTCCGCCCGTGGCGGACGATCATGGCCTGGATCAGTTTTCTCGCGATCATCGTGTTCCTGTCGTCACAGTTCGCGGCACCGACCGACGAAGACACCGGGGCGTTCACGAACAGCCCCGATTCAATGGTGGGCAACGAGCTTGTCGACGCTCATTTCCCAGCCGATGACCGCGCCTCCGAGAATCTGGTCATGCACTCTTCGACATTGACCGTGGACGACCCGGCCTTCCGTCAGGTGGTCGATGGGACGCTCGCCAGCCTCCAGCCGTGGGCCGGTGACATTGCCTCCGTCATCAACTATTACGAGCTGGCGGCATCCGGTGCACCGGATGCGGCATCACTCGTCTCCGAAGACCGGCACTCGCTCCTGGTGCCGCTCACCTTCGCGGAGGATTGGGATGCCTACTCCGCACGGGGCGCAAACTTCGTGGAGAAGGCGCAAGCCGCCCGTACCTCCGAAGTCCAGGTCTATGCTGTCGGGGACCTCAGCGGCAACGAAACGTACAGCAAGATCGCCGATGAAGACGTCGGCAAAGAAATCAGTGTCGGCCTGCCGGTTGCCGGAGTCGTGCTGATCGTCGTGTTCGGTGCGCTTGTCGCCGCCTTCATGCCCCTGGCGATCGGCATCGTGGCGATCGTGGCGGGGTCAGGGATCGTCACCCTGCTGGCACATGTGCTGGCGGTCGATGATGCAACAACCGTTGTGATGAGCATGATCGGGCTGGCGGTCGGCATCGATTACGCGCTCTTCTTTTTCGAGCGCTTCCGCGAGGAACGTCGCCACGGGGCCCTGAAGATCGACGCGATCGAGCGCGCCGGTGGCACTGCCGGCAAGGCCGTCCTCTTCTCCGGCGCGACCGTGATCTTCGCGCTCGGCGGACTCCTGCTCATGCCGATCAACATCTTCCAGGCGATCGGCATCTCGGTCGCGGTCGTCGTGGTGATCGCCGTGGCGGCAGCGTTGACGCTGCTCCCAGCCTTCCTGCGACTGCTCGGTGACTGGGTGAACATTCCTCGCTTCGGGATCATCCGCAAGCTGCAACGCCAGGACCGGACCGGCGTGATCGAGTTCGAGGAGCGGCGTGGCACCGGCCTTTGGGGACACCTCGCTAACGTCGTGATGCGGCGCCCCGTCGCCTCTCTGGTGGCGTCCGTTGCGATCCTGATCGCCTGCGCGCTCCCAATCTTCACGATGCAGCTCGGCGAGGCATCCTACGAGAGCCTGCCGGATACGGACTTCAAGCGCGGCTACACGATCCTGGCTCGCGACTTCGACGCGGGGCTCGATTCGCCGATCATCGTGGTCGTCGATGCACCGGCGGCCGATCAGACCACGACGGCGAGTGTCGCCTCACTTGTCTCCACGCTGGAAGGCGATGAGCGGTTCGGCGCGGTAACCACGAGCGTCAGCGACGACGGGCAACTGACGCGGATCGACGCGGTGACGCATGGTGATCCCTTCACGAAGGCCACCGAGGCGCTCGTCACCCAGCTTCGTGAGGAAACCATTCCAGGAGCATTCGGACGTGATACAGGCAACGTCTACGTCACCGGCGAATCAGCGTTCTCGGTCGATTTCAACACCGTGCTCGCGGACAACTTGCCAACTGTCTTCGCCTTCGTGCTGGGGCTGAGCTTCCTGTTGCTGCTGGTGGCGTTCCGCTCGATCGTGGTGCCTGTCAAGGCAATCATCCTCAATCTGCTCTCGGTCGGGGCGGCCTACGGGATGGTCGTGGCCGTGTTCCAGCATGGCTGGGGCGCCGACCTGTTCGGGTTCACGCAGGTGGAGTCCATCACCAACTGGCTGCCGGTGATGCTCTTCTGCATCCTGTTCGGGTTGAGCATGGACTACCACGTTTTCCTGCTGAGCCGGATTCGCGAGCGCTACGACCGCACGCACGACAATGACGAGGCGGTGGCGTTCGGGCTCCAGTCGACGGGCCGGATCATCACCGGTGCGGCGCTGATCATGGTCGCGATCTTCGGCACGTTTGCCGCCGGTCGGCTGACGGACATCCAGCAGATGGGATTCGGACTCGGCTACGCGGTCCTGATCGACGCGACGCTGATCCGGACCGTGCTCCTGCCGGCGTCGATGAAGCTGCTCGGCGACCGGAACTGGTACCTACCGCGCTGGCTCGGCTGGCTGCCCGACCTGCGCGTCGAAGGCGACCTGGCACCGGTCAGGTTGCGGGCGCGCGACGCGGTACCGCAGCCGGCCGAAGCAGGGGTACCGGCGCGGGAACCAGGAACAATGTCGCCCCAGGGGTACGAGTAACAACGGACACACAGACGCCGGTTCGGGTACATTCCCGGACCGGCGTCTCGCCGTCAGGGCCTGGATCAGGATGTCGCTTTCGGAGCCCCTGAGGCAGCATTCGGGCAAGCCGGGCGGTGGGCAGGTATGGTTCAGCACGACGCGACATGACAGCCAGGATGCTGCGGGAGCGACATCTTCACCGAGGCGCATCAACCACTTGACCTTGCCCTTGGGGCAAGCCCTATGGTGCAGTTGGTGAACGACGGACGTTCGCCACTGAGGAGGTCGGATGCGGGATGACGAGCGCGATGGCGAGCGATTGCCCGGTCAACCGCTGGATCCACGGTTGACGATCGGGCAGTTCTCACGCCGGTCGCTGCTGTCGGCCAAGGCGCTCCGCTTGTACGACCGGCAGGGTCTGCTGGTGCCAGCCGAGGTCGATTCTGCGACTGGCT
>CADCWJ010000371.1 GCA_902806365.1 uncultured Thermomicrobiales bacterium | reverse complement strand
CGACTACGACACCGTGGCATTCGGCCAGGATGGTACGCTCGCCTGGATCCAGGCGGAGACCACGGCCGGGGTAGCGGGCAACAAGCCGGGAACGCCGACCGTGAGCCGGCCGATCTACACGCTCGCCTGGGGCGAGGTTAGGAGTTCGCGGCTCTTTACCGCTGCGGCATTCAGTCCCGAGGGGCTGGCCGCCTTGGTGAGCGCCTTCGTCATGGCGGCCGGGGGGCAGCCGGCCACCCCGACCGTGGAGGCAACTCCGGTAGCGCTCTGGCGCCGGGAGTAGACCCACCTCCTCGCGGGCGATACATGCGCCAGATACGTCGGGATGTAATCACGGCTGCACCTTCTGGAGAACAGCCTTGAGGTCGTTCCTCCACTCGGCGTCGGATCGGCCTCGGCGACCACCTGGGAGACGGACGGTGATCCTGTCCGGCCGATGCCCGCCAATTCACGAATTTTGCGGACACCATGTTGATCGCCCGCGGAAGTCAGCGCCGCCGTGATCGGGAACAGGCTCGGATCAGCCTGCGTTACACTCTCGACGTTCACCATCGGTCTATCCGAGTCCCGATCCCGTTCAGCGTCGCGCAGGAAGCAGGTGGCACCGATGGATATCGATCTCCCCGACTCCCCCACCGAGCTGGCGCGAACTGCACTCGGCTTCATCGACAACTTCATCTGGCTCATCGTCGTCGGCATCGGCTTGCTGATCAGCCGATTCAGGCCGAAGCAGCCGGAACCCACCCCGGAGCCGGCGAAGGGAGCCGCCTGGTCCGGCGGTTACCGCGAGCGCGCGCCGATCGACGCCGACACCCAGCCTGGCTTTGGGTCGGCGTTCTCCACACCGGCCCGCGACCGTACGTCGTCCGATGATCCGCTGGCGTTTGGGTCGCTGTTCGATGAGTCCCGCGAGCAGCGCACCGGGCAGCCAGCCCAGCAGACGAAGTGGGGATTCGACGAGACCGAATGGGGGTCGTCGTTCGGGCCGAAGAAATCCAGTGAGCCAAAGATCACGAAAGGCTGACGAGCGTCCCGTCGCGATTGAGAGGAGGATCTGATGGACACCCTGATCGGGATTGTCATCCTGCTTGCCGTGGCAACGGTTGTCTGGTACTTCTCGGCACGGGCCACCGGCGCGCGTAGCAGGCGGGACATCGCGCGTTCGTCAAGCGGATCGGGGCACGCGTACTTCGGATTCCCGATCGGCTACGACTCCGGCTCCTCTCGCGGCGGTGGTGACTCCAGAACGGGCTCTGACGGAATGCCGGAGGGAACCCCGGCAGCCGGGAGTGATGGCGGAGGCAGTTCGGGAGGTGACTCCGGAGGGGGTGGAGGCGGCGACGGCGGAAGCGACTAGCGCCCCGGACCGGACGATTTTCCGGCGGCACCCTGGTCCGGGATTTCGATTTCCACCTGGAAGATCCCCACGTGCGGCTCTTTCGATACCCGCAGGCGAGCGTGTTGCGCCACGATTCCGCCGCCTTGGGCACCGAAGCCGTGTACGACAATACGGTACTTCGGCATTATGCCTTCGCGAACGAGTGGTTCAAGGTTAACATCACCACCGATCGCGCCGGCCGGTTCCTCGAGGCGCCAACGACGACCGATGTCCCGGCGTTCGCCTTCAACTGCGATATCGCCATCCCGATGTTGCGCAGCGGAGGGGCGGTCCACGCGGCCGTTCACGCTGTGGACCTCTCCGCTGACGTTCTGGTGCGGGCTGACGGCACGACGTTCGCGACCGTCGACCGCGCCGGGCTCGACGCCGCACGGGCGCATGGGTTGATCTCCGCGAGAGAGCATCGATTCGGCGTCGAAGGGCTCGCCCGGCTGATCGACTTGATCCAGCGTCACGCGCTGGTTTCATTCCTCAACGAGATCTGCCCGTTTGGCCCGACATCCGCACTGCCAGCCCTGCCGATGGCGGTCGCTCCCCTGGCCGACGTCCCGCTGCTCCGGCCCGGACAGCGCCCCACCTGATGACTCGCATCGTGCATGAAGCGGGCCGCCTTACCAGCGGGGAAGCCGCTTCTCCCAGGACGGGTCAACGGTGCGCTGCATGTAGCCGATGTCGTCCCGGTCGCGGTATGGCACCCGCTGGAACCGCTCGTGGCCGCGGGCAAGCGCGTCGCGGTCGATCGTGATCCCGAGACCAGGTGTCGACGTGACCTCTACGGCGCCATTCCTGAACGCGATCTTGCCGCCCTCGATCACGTCGTCCTCAGGATGCAGCCAGGGGTAATGCGTGTCGGCATCGTAGGTCAGGTTCGGCGTCGCCGCAGCAACGTGCGTCATCGCCATCAAAGAGATCCCGAGGTGGGAGTTGGAGTGCATGCTCAGGCCCATCCCGAACGTCTCGCAGAGCCTCCCGAGCTCGACGATCGCGCGCAGGCCACCCCAGTAATGGTGGTCGCCGAGGATCACCTGGACCGCGTCCTTGGCGACGGATTCCTGGATCTCGGCAAAGCTCGTGACCGCCATATTGGTCGCCAGCGGCAGGTCGATCCCATCTGCGAGAAGGGCCGCACGGACGGCGGACATGCCGTCGATGCCCGGCGTCGGGTCCTCGAAATACTCTAGCTCACTGGCGAGTGCCTTCGCCACCCGGACCGATGTCTCGACCGTCCAGGCGCAGTTCGGGTCGATCCGGAGGGGCACATCCGGCCCGAACTCCGCCCGCAGTGCCCGGATCGCCTCGATCTCGTCGTCCGGCGGGAGCACACCCCCCTTGAGCTTGATGCTCGGGAAGCCATATTCGGCGATCATCGCCTTCGCCTG
>CADCWJ010000370.1 GCA_902806365.1 uncultured Thermomicrobiales bacterium | reverse complement strand
CTGACCTCGACCAGGATGACCCGCACGCTCCAGGATCCCCTGCCGGAGCGGGTCTGGCTCTACCAGCTCCGGGATGGCTGGCTGGAGCATAACGAGCGGCTCCGCTTCCCCTGGCGCCCGTTCCTGGGGACGATCGGCACCGCGCCCGAACTGGAAGCCCTCTCCGCCCTGACGCCCTCCGACCACGGGGGCAACATGGACGTGCCGGATGTCCGCCCGGGCAACACGATCTACCTGCCCGTGCGGGTTCCCGGTGGCCTCTTCTTCACCGGCGATTGTCATGCCGGTCAGGGCCAGGGCGAGCTGTGTGGGGTGGCACTGGAGATCGCGGCACGGGTCACGGTCCGGTTCGAGGTGATCAAGGGACAGGCCATCGACTGGCCCCGGATCGAGAGCGCGGACGAGTACATGGTCGTCGGCAGCGCCCGGCCGATGGAGGATGCGGCGCGGATCGCCTATGGGGGACTCATCGACTGGATGGTGGAGCTGGGCTGGGATCGCTGGGAGGCGTACCAGGCCCTCACCCAGATCGGCGACTGCTATGTCGGGAACATGGTCGACACGCTCTACTCGATGGTCGCCAAGATCCGCAAGGAGTACGCGACGATCGGCGACCGGGGTCGACCGGAAGCAGTCCGCTGACCCGGGAGCGCCGACCGCGATCGGAACTGCACGCTCATCCAACTGGACCAGGACTATTGTCAGTCTTCCAGCTTCCCCGTAGAATATTTGCGGGTCACCATACAGAATCGAATATCGTCGAAGGAGCGGAGATGAACGCCAGGCGCCGCGCCATCATCGTTGGTGTCGCTGTGGGTCTTTTGTCAAGCAGTTCGGCCGTCGCGTTGCAGGAGGCCACGCCGGAGGCGAGCCCGGTTGGCCCGCCGCCCTTGCCCGAGGGGTGCAGCGTCATCGCCAGCGAGCTGGTGAATCCCCGTTTCGTGGCCGTTGGCGACGACGGAACGATCTATGTTTCCGAGGCCGGCGTCGGCGGCGATGAAGTGCTCGAACCGCCAGCCGATCCCGTCGCCACACCCGAATCCCCCGGCACTCCCGCCCCGGTCGAAGAGGGGGGCCCACCCAGTGGACCGGCCACCCGCGGCACGACGGGTCAGGTGACGATGATCTCGCCGGACGGCGAGCAGTCGGTGCTGGCCGGCGAGTTGCCGTCCTATGCCATGGGTATTGAAACCGCCGGGCCGGCTGGCATCACCGTGGCCGATGGTGAGATCCTGCTGGCCGTCGGCGGGGCCGGTCCGGGCACGGCCATGGTCGATGCCCTTCCGAACGAGAACTCGGTCGTCAGCATCGATCCCGAGTCAGGTGAGGCGACACTCCTGGCGGACATCGGCGCGTACGAGCGATCGGACAACCATGACCCGTTCAACATCGATTCCAATCTCTACGGCATCGATGTGGCCGACGACGGCACGATCTATGTCAATGACGCCGGCGGCAACACCACCTATCGGGTGCCTGCTGAAGGTGGCGATCCGGAAGTGCTTGCCGTTCATCCCGGTATCCCCCTCCCCGAGGGAATGGAGGGGCCTCCCGGCGGCAATCCATTCCGTGACGGCGCGATGGAACTCGATCCGGTTCCGACCGGAATCCTCACCGTTGAGGGTGGGGTGCTGGTCGGCTACCTGAGTGGTGGCCCGTTCCCGCCGGGAGCTGCCGTAATCGTCGAAGTCGCGGAAGACGGCGCCATCTCCGATGTCGCGACCGGGCTGACCATGGTGGTCGATCTCGCGGCGGGGCCGGATGACCAGCTCTACGCCTCGCAGATCTCCACCAACTTCCTCGGCGAGATGCCCGAGCCGGGCAATGTCGTCCGCATCCTGGAGGATGGCAGCCAGGAAGTCGTGGTCGACGGGCTCATGTTGCCGAACGGGATCGCGTTCGACGAGAACGGCGACCTGCTGGTGGTTGTCAACTCCGTCAGCCTCGGTGAGCCAAACGGTCAGCTCCTGCGTTGTGAGGGCGTGGCGGAGGCCGCCGATGCCCCGGCCAACGAGGTCACGATCGCGTTGGACGAGATGACCTACACGCCTCGCGACGTGACGATCAAGGCGGGCACCGATGTCACGCTCCATCTCGTCAACGAAGGAATCGCCACGCATAACCTGACGATCGACGCGCCCGGAGTGCGCGGCGAGATGCTGGCCGCCGGCGAGGAAATGGAACTGACTGTCAACCTGCCGGAAGGGGATTACAGTATCGGGTGCGATGTGCCCGGGCATCGCATCTCGGGCATGACTGGCGTGATCCACGCCGTGCCGTAGCAGGCCCGCTTACGATGAGACGCGAAGCGCCCGGCGATGCATCGATCGCCGGGCGCTTCATGAGTACAGACCTTTTATGGAAGAGAGGCCCGTGACCATGTCTTCCCCCGCGCCGCGTCGGGAGAAACGTCGCGACGTGGGCGTTACCGGCGTGAGCGCACAGTGCCTGTAGCGGCCGCTCTCGGGTTGGCGCGAGTCTCTGAGTCAGCGGGAACAGGAAGCACGCGTCCATTGCCTGTCAACGCACAGCCGTAGGAAACCGCTACGCGCGTCAGGACCGCAATTCTCGACTCGTGCACGTTTCCGCCAGGACCCGGCAACTGCCGGGTCCTGGCGCTCGCGATCACCGCCCGGCCGCCGGAATCCTCCGGGCGATTCTCGATGTCGCGGTCGCTTTAATGCTTCGCCAGTGGCGTCCTGCCCGCGCGGAACGAACCAAATTGTCCGTCGACTTTTCAGCGAGGAAGTCTTCGAGGTCCGCCGGGTCGAGGGCCGGGGCGAACAGGAATCCCTGCGCGCTGTCACACCCCACGTCACGGACGTCCGCCAGTTGCGCCGCAGTTTCGATCCCCTCGGCCGTCACGTCTTTTCCAAGCGTGTGCGCGAGCGACGTAATCGCCTGCACGATCTCCCTGTCGACGCCTCCCGACCCCGATCCGTTCACGAATAACCGGTCGATTTTGAGTGTATCGATCGGTAGTCGCCGGAGGTATCCCAACGAGGAATACCCCGTGCCAAAGTCGTCAATCGCGATTCGCACGCCCTGGTCTCGCAGCGCCCGCAAGGCGGTGGCGGTTGTCTTGTCCTCCTCGACGAGCAACTGCTCCGTCACCTCCAGCTTCAGATGGGCGGGATCGAACTTTGCTGCGCTCAGAGCTTGTTCCACGTCCGCGACGAGACCCGGCTGCCGAATCTGGCGTGGGGACAAGTTGACACTGACCGTGAGCCCGTGGGCGGGCCCGTCCCCCGCCTGCCACTCACCACCCTGGCGGCACGCCTCGGTCAGGATCCATCGCCCGATCTGCAGGATGAGCCCGGTTTCCTCGGCGAGCGGAATAAAGTCCGACGGCAGCAACCACTCTCCGCCCGGACGTCGCCACCGTGCAAGCGCCTCCACACCAATCACGTGGCCGGTGTTCAGATCCACTTCCGGTTGGTACTGCAACCGCAACTCGTCTCGTTCGATCGCCGACTCAAGCGCCGTCCCCAGATGCAATCGCTCCATCGCACGCGTGTGCATGTCCGGCTCGAAGACCATGAGGGTGCCTCGCCCCGCCGTCTTTGCGTGGTACAGCGCCGTGTCGGCCGCCCGCAGAAGATTGCCGGGATCCGCGCCTGCCGTGGTGCCAAGCGCGATACCGATGCTGGTGCTTATGGCGGCCTCGTGTCCGTTCACACGAATTGGGGCGCGGACCGTGTCGAGGATGCGGCGCGCCGTCAGCATCGCATGGTCTGGGCTGTCGGTTTCCAGGAGAACGACGAATTCGTCGCCACCGAACCTGGCGACCGTCTGCGTCGGCTCAAGGCCACCAAGGAGACGCTGACTGATCTGGACCAGCACCTGGTCGCCCGTCTCGTGACCGAGGCTGTCATTGATGACCTTGAAGTTGTCCAGGTCGATGAACAACACCGCCACTGGCGAAGAGCGTGCCCCACCCGCCACAGCGTCCTGCAGGCGATCCAGGAAGAAAGCACGGTTGGGCAGGTCCGTTAGAGGGTCATGAAACGCCTGGTGGGCGAGCTTCGCCTCCAGTTGCTTGCGATCGGTGACGTCCTGGATGGTGCCAACGATCCGGACCTTCCTGCCCGCGTCATCAACGGCAACTCGTCCCTGCTGATGCACCGAGCGCTCGGTGCCGTCAGACAACTCTACCCGGTGCTCGAAGGAGAACGATTCTCTCTCGTACAGGGCGCGATGCATGGCCTCGCGAACAGACCGCCGGTCCTCAGGATGCACCGCGCGCAGGAAAGCCCGGTACGTGGGGCGGAACGACTGCGGCTCAGCACAAAGAATGCGATACGTCTCGTCGGACCAGGTCTGTTCCCCTGTGATCAAGTTCCAATCCCAGCTTCCGAGATGTGCGACCTCCTGTGCGTCGGCGAGATTGGAGTGACTTTCCTGCAGAGCTGCCTCGGCCCGCCAGCGAAGGCGAGCGGTGCGCTGAAGCAAGCCGTAGATCGTAAGTGCCGGCAGTGCGATGATCGGTGCAGTCCAGGTGTCCGCCGCGATCAGGAGTGCCGCCGCGACCCCAAGCGCGACCTGTGCCCCGTGACCAAGATATTCAATGAGATCGGCGTTCCGTATCGCCTGATACCACATCTGGGGGGGCGACACGCCTGTCTCCAGGGCGATCATGGTCGTCACCGACAGGTTGCCAATAAGGAAGGTGCTTACGCTTGCGATCGCGGTCACCGCCAGCAGGGCCGGGCCGTCGGTGGGCACCGGCTCCATGATGCCCCTTGTGTCTCCCAGGAGAAGGCCCGTGATCACCGTCTGCAGCATGGTTTGGGCGACGTTGAAGAGTCCCTGCCCCCAGTCCTCCCGGCGAAGGACATGACCAATGAGGGTGCCCGCTCCGATGATCAATGCGGCGCGGCCAAGGGGCAGGAGAAGGACTGCCGCTACGATCACGCTTGTGTCGAAGAAGAGCTTTCGCTTAAAGGCAAGCGGGACCGGATGGAGCCACGCAAGGGCCGTCAGCCCGCCGAACCCAATTGCCGAGAGGACTCCCCGGGCATCAGGTACCCCCGCCGGGATCAAGAGCGCGATCGACAAGCCGAGCGACACTGCCGTCAGCACGGCACAGTAGAGTCTGGCCGGCAAGGGCAACATGGCCACGAGGGATGCCTAGCGCCATGCCGCGCCATACGGCGCGGCATGGCGTCGGGCAGAACGGCTCTCTGACCCGACGGGCGGGCAGGGATCACCTGTGATCAGGCGTGCGTGGTTGACTTGACGATACGTTCGATGTCGTGGCCCTGCGACGCGCGGCCGGTCGCGGCGATCTCTCATGCGCTTGGGACACCTCCGCGCCAGGGGCCGCTCCGTGCTAGAGAAGCGTTCGAAGAGAGATCCAATCGTTCGCGGTGCCTTCATCAGCAGCCGGTTGCAGGACACCAACAACGTGTGGGGCAAACTCGACGCGAATTGGCATCGCGTCGCTGCGTGCCGGAACCCGAACCTTGATCCGCACGTCGATCCCCTCCGAGGTCACCTTGAGCGACTCGGATTCGGCGAAACTGATGTGTTCGCCGTGCCCGAAACCGGGACCGGCGACAGCAAGCGCAACATCAACTCCGACTGGAATACTGACAACGATCTGCGTCGGGCCATTGACCTTCGCCAGATCCTCGAACTTGGCACTGATGAAGATGTCCGCAATCTGGCCGTCGATCACGACGACCGGGTCGTCCCGGCACCAGCCCACGCCCGCGCTGGTCCCCGGTACGGCCAGCACGAGCGTCAGGACCGAGAACGCAAGCGCCCAGACAACCGAGCGACGACGACTGCCGTGAACCCTTGGACGTCCCCAATGCGCGTGGTTCATGTTATTCACTGTCTCTTTCTACCGGAGCCAGGATAATCGCCACCTGGCTGGAGGGCTTCGCCACCCGGATTAGCCGCCCCGTCGCGACTTTGTGGTACTTGAGAAGGACCCGCCTGCGGACGCGTGCAGCCAGCAAATGGAGAATGGTCCCATCGGATAAGATAACTAGTATATTTTACCCGGTACTACTGGCGAAAGCATGCACGACGCATGCCTCTCGACGCGTCCGCCCGACCCAACTGGACAGGGGACGGTACCGGAGACTGGTTATGGCCATCTGCCCACCGCATGCCCCGATGCAACGTCCACGATCCATTTGTCCCGTTTGGCTCGATTCCTTCCGGTCACCGATCTCCCAACGACAGGTCCGGCGAACCGAGCCGCCGTCCTGACCGGAAGCCCATCGGAGTCGTCACCGACCGGGCGGGGTTCCCGCAGACCTACGGTCCTTTTGCCACCACTGTGGCTGTCCGCGACGGCTTGCCTCGAATCGCCTGCGTCCTGCTCGACGGCGTCGATCGTCATGCCGCCTTCGCGCGTTCCCACTCCGCCCTAGCGGCGACCGGCGCCACCGACGTTCACCCCGTATTCGTCTCTCCCACTCCTCGGCCTCGACCACCGGGACGTCATCCAGACCGTGCCCACCCGGTACTCCTGACCTCGGCCCGTTGTGTCCTGGGTGATTGCACGCGCCCCGGTGTGATGCGCTCCCCGTTCCTCCCGCGTGTCCGCCGGGATGACGCGAGCGCCCCGGTGAAGTCGTATTTCAACGACGTGCGGTTCGCGCACGGGCACGCGTTCATCAGCGATTCCGGCCTCGGCGCCATCGTCGTCGTCGACCTCGACACTGGGAAGGTGCGCCGCCTGCTCGACGGCCACGCCTCGACCCTGGTCGAGCCGGGCATCGAACCGATGATTGGCGGCCGGCCGTGGAAGTTCCCCAACGGCAAGACGCCGCAGGTTCATGTCGGCGGGTTCGTGATCGACCATCAGGGCGAGCAGGTGTACTACAAACCGCTCGTCGGCCGGACCCTCTACCGCGTCCCGATCGCGGCACTTCTCGACGAGTCGCTGGCTGCTGCGGTGCTTGGAGACTAGGTCGAGCGCGTGGCGGACACCGAGCCGACGGACGGCCTGGAGTTCGACACGCAGGGGAACCTCTACCTGACGTCGCTCGAAGCGAACGCGATCAAGGT